>CALWOK010000206.1 GCA_944383125.1 uncultured Flavonifractor sp. | reverse complement strand
ACCTGTCCATGTATGATACCCCCTACGGCGCACTGGCTGTGGGGGTGAGCACCCGGAAAATGCGGGCCGATCTGAACGAAGCAGGGGGCAGCATTGAAATTGACTATGCCCTGGAGATTGACCATGCAGTGGCAGGAGAGAACTTGTTTAAAATTGATGTCAGAAAAAAGGGCCTGAGCATCAAGCAGTAATGCCCCATAGGAAAGTATTAGGAAGAAAAGGTGATAAAATATGTCCAATCTGATTCAGGCGGCCCGGGAGCAGGTCGCTGCACTGACCCAGGCGGCCTATGAGAAGGCTGCGGCGGCTGATCTGCTGCCTGGCGGGGCAGAGGTGAAGGCCACCATTGAGATTCCCAAGGACCCCACCCACGGGGACTATGCCTCCTCCTTTGCCATGGCAGGCGCCAAGGCCCTCCGGAAGGCGCCCCGGCAGATTGCCCAGACCATTGTGGATCATCTGGATCTGACGGGTACCTTTTTTGACAAGGTGGAAATTGCCGGCCCCGGGTTTCTGAACTTCACCCTGGGCAGCAAGTGGTACGGACAGGTGCTATCCGATATCCAGGCCGAGGGAAACACCTACGGCAAGGTAGACGAGGGCCATGGGGAAACGGTGATGGTGGAGTTTGTATCCGCCAACCCCACCGGTCCCATGCACATTGGCAACGCCCGGGGCGGCGTGCTGGGTGACGCTCTGGCTGCGGTGCTGGAGCGGGCCGGCTATGATGTTTGGCGGGAATTCTATGTCAATGACGCCGGCAATCAGATCCATAAGTTTGCCATGTCCATTGAGGCCCGCTATCTCCAGATTGTGCTGGGCGAGGAAAACCACCCCTTCCCGGAGGACGGCTATCACGGAGAGGACATCAAGGAGCTGGCCCAGGCCTTTTACGACCAGCACGGGGATTCCTACCAGGACAAGACCCAGGAGGAGCGGCAGGCAGCCATGGCAGAGTATGGCCTGTCGGTCAATATCCCCAAGATGAAGGCCGACCTGCGCCGGTATCAGATTGAATACAACGAGTGGTTCCTGGAGTCCGCCCTCCACAACAGCGGCTATGTGGCCCAGACCGTGGAAATGCTGGCTCACAAGGGCTGGACCTATGAGAAAGACGGCGCCCTGTGGCTCAATACCACCGCTCTGCTGAAGCAGAAGTTTATGAACGAGGGCAAGACCCAGGAGCAGGTGGACAAGCTGGACCTGAAGGATGACGTACTCCGCCGGGCCAACGGTTTTTATACCTATTTTGCCGCTGATATTGCCTACCACCGCAACAAGCTGGAGGAGCGGGGCTTCTCCAAAGCCATCAATATCTGGGGGGCCGACCACCACGGCCATGTGGCCCGGCTCCAGGCTGCTCTGGACGGTCTGGGTCTGGACGGCTCCCACCGGCTGGTGGTGGTGCTGATGCAGCTGGTGAACCTGCTCCAGGATGGTCAGCCCGTCCGGATGTCCAAGCGCTCCGGCAAGGCCATTGCCCTGCGGGATTTGCTGGATGAGGTAAGCGTGGATGCCGCCCGGTTCTTCTTCAACTCCCGTTCCTCCACCTCCGCCCTGGATTTTGACCTGGATCTGGCGGTTCGGCAGGATTCCGATAACCCGGTATACTATGTCCAGTATGCCCACGCCCGGATCTGCTCCCTGGTGAGCCGTTTAGCAGAAGAGGGAGCCCAAGTACCCGATGCCGCCGCAGTGGATGCCGCTCTCTTTGTCACAGCGGAGGAAAAGGCCCTCATCAAGACCCTGTCCCAGCTTCCTGAGACGGTGCGCATCTCCGCCCGGGACTATGACCCCTCCCACATCAACCGCTATCTTGTGACCCTGGCGGGAGAGTTCCACCGGTTCTACAATGCCTGCCACATCAAGGGTGAGGCGGCTGAGGTACTCTCTGCCCGGCTCAAGCTGGCGGATACCGTCCGGGCGGTGATCGCCAACTGCCTGGGCCTGATTGGCGTAACTGCCCCTGAAAAAATGTAACATGGTCTGCAAGAATATAAAAAACGGTGTATCTCTCTTGAGAGATACACCGTTTTTGGTTCAGGAGATGGTATAGCTGCCCCGTACCATGATGGTAACATCGGTGGTTGCCTTGACGCCCCGTCCGTCGATGGTACCCAGGTAGAGGTGGTTGGCGGTGAGGGCGCTTCCACCGGCCAGGGTGGAGCCGGTGGTGGTATCAATGAGGCCGGGGCTGCTGTCGGACACACAGACGCCGCTGCCGGTACGCAGAAGAAACTCACAGGCCGCTTTGCCCACCACGGTCTGCCCCGCCTTCAGGTTGACAATCTGAAAGACGCCGCCGGCCGAGGAGGTGCCTGTGCCGTTCAGCTTGTCCTCCACCTCCTGGAGATAACCGTCGGAAACAGACTCCAGCTGTCCTTTCAGCTGGGCTTCCCGGGCTGCCACCTGATCGTCCACCTGCTCCAGAATGGAGGGGATGGCCTGTTGGTTCAGATAACTCAAGGTAATGAGGGGATCGGACTGGCTGCCCTGCTGTCCGGCGGCCACCGCTACCCCGATCAGAGCCGCCGTCACCAACCCGCCGGACAGCAGCCGCAAGGGCCAATTCTTCTGCTTCATATGTACCTCCTGTTGACCGGGGAGCCGCCCGCCAGGCGGCTCCCGCCATTGGTTAAACCATTGTGCTGGTGTGCAGGCCAAAGCTCACGGCAATGGCGTTATCCACCCGCTGCATCTGGAACTCGTCCAGCCGTCCCATGTGCTCTCTCAGCCGCCGTTTGTCCAGAGTCCGGATCTGTTCCAGCAGCACTACCGACTCCTTGGGCAGACCGTAGGTGTTGGCTGAGAGCTCAATGTGGGTGGGCAGACGGGCCTTGCCGGTCTGGGATGTGATGGCAGCCGCAATCACCGTGGGGCTGTGGCGGTTGCCGGTGTCGTTCTGGACGATGAGTACCGGACGCACGCCCCCCTGTTCGCTGCCCACCACGGGACTCAGATCAGCATAAAAAATGTCTCCACGTTTGACGCTGTTATCCACAAAAGCTCACACTCCGCCGGAAAATAGTCACCGACGTCACATGACCGGAGGCCTATGTAACGCGGTCACTATGAGTTTCCCACGGGGCGGCGGGAATTATACCCGTCTGATCAAATTTCACAGGGCGCCGGGTGTCCCGTCGCCGGACCGGTCCTGTCTCCCCCGGCCCATTGTATGCGTGGTATCTTCTGAGGGTTCGTCCAGGTAGGCCCGGTGTACCCGGGGGGAAACGGCACACAAAAGCTCATATTGAATGGTACCGGCCAGAGAGGCCATTTCCTCAATGGGCAGATGAACGCCAAATACCTCCACCTCGTCGCCAGGGACAACCTCCAGACCAGTGACATCCGCCATACACATATCCATGCAGATTCGCCCCACGATGGGGACAGGTCTGCCGTGGACCAGCACCTGCAGCCGGTCAGAGCACAGCCGGGGCAGGCCGTCGGCATAGCCGATGGTGAGGGCAGCCAGCCGGGTGTCCCGCTCCAGCACATGGGTGCAGCCATAGCTCACCGGTGTGCCGGCAGGGACGGTTTTCACCGAGGCCACCCGGGTTTTCAGCGTCATGACCGGCAACAACCCGGGTCCGTCCAGCCCCTGACAGGAGGGGTCAGGATAGTGTCCGTACAGGGCCACCCCGGGCCGCACCATGTCCAGGTAGGTACAGGGGTACTGAAGCACCGCCGCACTGGCGGCACAGTGACGGATGGCAAAGGAAATTCCCCGCTTTTCCAGGGCGTCCAACAGATCCAGAAAACGGGTAAACTGAGTCATGGTATAGGCTTCGTCCCCATCTGCATTGGCAAAGTGGGTATAAATGCCCTCGGCCTCCAGCCCGGGCAGGGTACATACCGCAGCGATTTTCTCCGCCGTCTCCGCCGGCCGGTCACCGCACAGCCAGCCCAGCCGGGACATACCGGTGTCTGCCTTGATATGGATGTTCAGCCGCTGACCGGCTGCCACAGCCCGGTCAGACAGGGCCTTTGCCATGGTGCTGTCATACACCGTCTGGGTGAGCTGGTACTCCAGCAGCAGCCCCACGTTTTCCGGCGGGGTATAGCCCAGGATCAGGATCGGGGTCTGGATGCCGGCCTGCCGCAGCTCGGCAGCCTCATCCAGGCAGGCCACCGCCAGATATTCCGCTCCCAGAACTTCCAGCTTGCGGGCAACCGGTACAGCTCCATGACCATAGGCGTCTGCCTTTACCACCCCAAGAAAGCGGCAGCCCTGAGGCAGCATGGCCCGCAGGGTGCGGTAATTATGCTCCAGATGGGACAGATCAATTTCTGCCCAGGTTCTTGTCCGTGTTTGTTTCATGCTTAGACCTCTTTGACCATTGTTTCGCTGATATTATACTACGGCGTATGGGTTCCCACAACCCTAAACCTGTACCCTGTCAGATTTTTATGGTTTGTTCATACAATTTCCATGACATTTTTTCCGAGAGAGGATATACTATGAATAGAAAGTCAACGGACCGCACACAAGAGGAGGTTTTGATGATGGTAGAACAGGTAGGAAAGGTATTGACCAATGTGGGACTGGCCAGCGTGGGGCTGGCTGCCCTGGCAGCCGAGCAGATGGGGAAGGCTGGAAAGTGTCTGGTGGAAAAGGGCGCCATTGCGGTGGAGGAAGGCAAGAAATACAGCGCCCAGATTCAAAAGCGCTGCCAGGAGGAGGCCAAACGCCGCCGGGAAGAGCAGTTTGACCGCCAGGTATGCCAGATGAATGCCCAGCAGCGGGAAGAGCTGCGCCGCCGGCTGGCAGAACTGGACCAGCTGGAGCGGGACATCTCCGGGGCGGATTTTGCGCCGGAGGAGGACGATACCGTGGCCTTCTGACACAGCAGGGGTACACCGCATTCTTGCGGTGTACCCCTGTAAGAATTATTGCATCTGGAAGTTGGAAAAGACACAGCGCAAAACGGTATAGCCGTCCTGAGACAGTTCCCCTTGCAGGAGAGTGTGGCTGTCCGGCTGAAACCAGAGGGAGCACTCCAGCCCCTCCCCGGCGGCGGCTTCCGGCTCCCGGCAGATCACCCGCAGAGCCTCCGCCCCGCCCAAAGGCTCCCTGCCGCACTGGGCAATAAAGCCCTCTCCGGTATAGTGCAGGAGCAGGGGGACGCATTCCATGGGACTCAGCCCCTCTCCCGTGATGGGACCGGTTTCCACCTGCACCCCGTCGTATTCCAGGGTGGAGGTACCCTCCGCCATTCTGGCGGTGACACCGGCAATTTCCTGGGGAGCAGTCACGGTGAGCACCGTTTCCCCTTGCCGCTGGAAGGTCACATCCAGCGTATACTCAAAGATACGGATTCCATAGTCTGCCATTACCTCCACCTGGGCGGTGCAGCCCGTCATTTCCAGATATTCCCCCCGGATGTCCAGGGCCAGCTGCTCCGCTCCCGCTCCTTCCCCCACTCCGCCGCAGCCGGACAGGGCCAGACAGAGGATTGTCATCAGTGCGCATACAGCCTTCCGGCAGCGCACACAGGTTCCCCCTTTCCGTTATCGTGTTACATGCTCCTGTATGACCGCCGGGAGTGCCGCCACCATATCGGTAGGGGTCATGCCATACTCTCCCATCTGGGCAGCGCACCGGTCTCCTGCTGCTCCGTGGAGCCACACTGCCATGGGTACCGCCTGGCGGGCGGGCAGCCCCTGCCCCAGCAGGGAGAGAATTACCCCTGCCAGCACATCGCCGCTGCCCCCCTTGGCCATACCGGGATTTCCGGTAGTGTTGATGTACGCAGTGCCGTCGGGAAAGGCAGTAATGGTGCGGTGCCCCTTGAGCACCAGGCAGCAGCTGTGCTCCATGGCAAAGCGCCGGGCGGCCCCCAGCCGGTCTCCATGGGACAGGTCACCCCCCAGCCGGGCGAATTCCCCGTCATGGGGGGTAAGCACCGTGTGGAGCCCCTGCCGGTTGTCCAATATATCCATATGCCCTTCCAGCGCATTTATGCCATCGGCATCCAGAATGACGGGTATGTGAAGTTCCTCCAGCAGATGACGGACCACCGCAGCCACCCCGTTGCTCCGTCCCAGCCCCGGTCCGATGAGGCATACCCCGCATTTGGACAGCCTGCTGTGAATTGCTTCCCCGGCTTCCAGGGAGAGCTGCCCCTCTTTCCCCGCAGGCAGGGGATAGGGCATCGCCTCGTCCAGCTTGGAGGCGACCACGGGCCAGACCGGTGCAGGTACCCCTACAGATACCAGTCCGGCGCCGGTGCGCACCGCCGCCTGGGCTGCAAAGACGGGAGCGCCGGTATAGCCTACACTGCCACCCAGAATATTCACCCGTCCGAAATCCCCTTTGTGGGCGTCCCGCCGCCGCCGGGGCAGGGAAATATCCTGCTCTTCCACGCTGCATACGGGATACTCCTGGCCATCCACCAGATCGGCGGGAATGCCAATGTTGGCTACCGTCAGCATTCCGGTACACATGCCGCCCCTGCCCACATAATGGCCAACCTTGGGAAGGGTAAAGGTGACGGTGCGTTCGGCCTGTACCGCCGTACCCAGGACCCGGCCGGTATCGGCCTCCACGCCGCTGGGGATGTCGGCAGATACCACCGGAATGTCGCAGGTGTTCATCATATGGACAGCGGTAAGGGCGTCTCCGTGGAGCGGACTGTTGAGGCCGATGCCGAAAAGGGCATCCACCATCACGTCACACCCCAGGCACCAGAGGGCGAAATCCGGGTCATTGGGCTGAAAGGGCTCCAGGCTGCCGCCGGCGGCAGCCAGCTGGACTTCCATGGCCCGGGTATCCTGGGTCATTTTCTCATGAGGCCCTACCAGGATACACCGCACTTCAAAATCGGCCTCCAGCAGCAGACGGGCGCAGGCTACCCCATCCCCGCCATTGTTGCCCGGGCCGCAGAAACACACCACCCGGCCGGGCTGATCTCCCACCAGGTCCATCACCTGGTCTGCAATGGCGGCAGCGGCCTGCTCCATCAGGTCAGTGGAGGGAATTCCGCGCTCGGTTATGGCGACCCTGTCCATCTCCCGCATCTGTTCCGCTGTGGCTATCCGCATGCTGTTCACGCTCCTTGTCTGATGTCCCGGCTATGATGCTACCGGGAAGGTAGGTTTTATTATATGCTGGATCTCCTGTCCCGTCAATTTTAATCTTGCACTTTGGGAAAAACTGTGGTATATATAAATTTACATGCGAAGAAGGGAAAAAGAGCGGTTCCCGGTCTGGCAGAGAGCATCCGTCACCGGCTGAAAGCGGATGTAAGGCTGGCCCGTTCGGTTCGTCCTGGAGCGGCCCTGGAGACAGGGACGGAGCGGCCCCACGTTATCGGGGCCAGAGCGCCCGCCTGGAGCGGGAATTGCGGGTGGTACCGCGGAAGGTTTGCCTTTCGTCCCAAATGCTTGGGATGGAGGGCTTTTTTCATTGTGATAACTGCAAAAGGAGCTGCGATTATGAAAGAAACACTGGAGACCATACGCCGTCAGGCTCTGGCCGACTTTGACGGTGCGGGAAGCGCCCAGGAACTGGATACCCTGCGGGTCAGGTATCTGGGCAAAAAGGGTGAGCTGACGGCCGTTCTGAAAATGATGGGCAAGCTGTCCGCCGAGGAACGCCCCGCTATGGGCCAGCTGGCCAACGAGGTGCGGGCTGCGTTGGAAAGCGCTCTGGAGGAGAAGGGGAAGGCGTTGGAGGCCGCCGCCCTGGAAGCCCGTCTGAAGGAGGAGGCTTTGGACATTACCGTTCCCGGCAAGCCGGTCAAGCTGGGCCACCGCCATCCTATGTATATTGCCCTGGATGAAATCAAGGAAATTTTCATCGGCATGGGTTTTACCGTGCTGGACGGCCCCGAGGTGGAGCTGGCCGAGCTGAACTTTGACCGCCTCAACGCCGAAGAGGGCCATCCTTCCCGGGACTGGAGCGACACCTTTTACTTTGATGAGGACAGCCGGGTGATGCTCCGCTCCCAGACCTCTCCCATGCAGGTGCGGGCCATGGACACCATGGAGCTGCCCATCCGCATCATTGCCCCCGGCCGGGTGTACCGCAAGGACGAGGTAGACGCCACCCACTCCCCCATGTTCCACCAGGTGGAGGGAATGGTCATCGACAAGGGCGTCACCATGGCCGACCTGAAAGGAACCCTCAACACCGTGGTGGAAAAGCTGTATGGTGAGGGTACCAAGACCCGGTTCCGTCCCCACCACTTCCCCTTTACCGAGCCTTCCTGTGAAATGGATGTCCAGTGCCACAAGTGCGGTGGCGTGGGCTGTCCCACCTGCAAGGGGGAGGGCTGGATTGAGCTGCTGGGCGCCGGGATGATCCATCCCCGTGTGCTGGAGATGAGCGGCATTGACCCCAACGTATATTCCGGCTGGGCCTTTGGTATCGGCCTGGAGCGTACCGCCATGCGCCGGTTCAAGATTGCCGACCTGCGGCTGATCTTTGAGAACGATGTGCGCTTCCTGGAGCAATTCTGAGAAAGGAGTGTAGCAACCATGAATCTGAGCAGAAAATGGCTGAATGAATTTGTTACGATTACTGCCGGCCACAAGGAATTTGCCGAGGCTATGACGCTGTCCGGCTCCAAGGTGGAGGTGACAGCCGACCTGGGCGCCGAGATTTCCAACGTGGTGGTGGGCAAGCTGCTGTCCATGGAGCGGCACCCCGATTCCGACCATATGTGGGTGTGCCAGGTAGAAGTGGGCAAGGAGGAACCGGTTCAGATTGTCACCGGAGCCTGGAATATCCACCCCGGCGATCTGGTGCCGGTGGCCCTCCACAAATCCACCCTGCCCGGCGGAGTGAAGATTCAGAAGGGCAAGCTGCGGGGCGTGGTGTCCAACGGCATGTTCTGCGGCCTGTCTGAGCTGGGCCTGGATACCCGGGATTTCCCCTATGCCGTTATTACCCCTGCCGCTATTCTGGGAAACTATAAACCTCTGGACAAGGACAAGCCTTCCATCTCCGCCGACATTCAGCCGGGGGAGAAGATTTACGGCCCGGTGGTTGCCGCCAGAGTGAATGCGGTCACCACCACGGGCTATTCCGCCTATGATGTGGTGCTGGACAGCGGGAACGGGACCTGTACGGTATCCACCCGCTGCCCCAACCTCCATGAGGGAGATCTGGTGGCCTACAATACAAAGACCGATTCCATCTGTACCCTGACCGACCTCCACGCCCAGCAGGCCGAGTTCCCCCACTGTATCCCCGACGGCATTTTTGTGCTGAATGAGGACTGCAAGCCCGGCGACGATATCAAACCGGTGATTGGCCTGGATGACCATGTGGTGGAGTTTGAAATCACCCCCAACCGGCCCGACTGCCTGAGCGTCATCGGTCTGGCCCGGGAGGCCGCCGCTACCTTTCACGCCCCTCTGTCCCTCCACCAGCCGGTGGTCAAGGGAGGAGCCCAGGGCAATCTGATGGAGCTGCTGGACGTGGAAACCCCTGCGGCTGACCTGTGTCCCCGGTACAGCGCCCGTATGGTGCGCAATGTGAAAATTGCCCCCTCCCCCAAGTGGATGCGGGAGCGGCTGCGGGCCATGGGCGTGCGCCCCATCAACAACATCGTGGACATCACCAACTATGTGATGCTGGAGTACGGCCAGCCCATGCATGCCTTTGACTACCGCTATGTGAAGGGCGGCAAGATCATTGTCCGCCGGGCAGCAGAAGGGGAGGAACTGACCACCCTGGACGGCAATGTCCGCAAGCTCAATGCCAACCACCTGGTCATTGCCGATGAAACCCGGGCGGTAGGTCTGGCCGGTATCATGGGCGGCGAGAACAGCGAGATCGTGGACGACACCACCGATGTGGTCTTTGAGTCCGCCTGCTTTGACGGCACCTGCATCCGCAAGGGCGCTCTGGCCCTGGGTATGCGTACCGAGGCTTCCGCCAAGTTTGAGAAGGGGCTGGACCCCATGAACACCCTGCCCGCCGTGGACCGGGCCTGTGAGCTGGTGGAGCTGCTGGGGGCCGGTGAAGTGCTGGACGGCACCATTGATATCCTCAACTATGTACCCCACCCCCGTGTGCTCAAGCTGGAGCCGGAGAAGATCAACGGCCTGCTGGGTACCGATATTGGCGGAGACGAGATGGTGGGTATTCTGAAACAGCTGGACTTCCGGGTGGAGGGGGATCAGGTCACGGTTCCCTCCTGGCGGAGCGACGTCATTGGCATGGCCGATCTGGCGGAGGAGGTAGCCCGGTTCCATGGCTACAACAACATCCCCACGACCCTGATGCGGGGCCAGACCACCCTGGGCGGCTATTCCGACCAGGAGCTGCTGGAGCGCCAGCTGGGCGGGGTATGCCGCCGCATGGGGTATGATGAGATTATCACCTACTCCTTTATCTCTCCCACCTGTTATGACAAAATTGGCTGGAGCCAGGACGATCCCCGGCGGCAGTCCCTTAAAATTCTCAACCCCCTGGGAGAGGATACCTCCATCATGCGTACCACCGTTTTGCCCTCCATGCTGGAGATTCTCACCCGCAACTATAACTACCGCAACCAGAATGTGCGTCTGTATGAGGTAGGCCGGATCTACCTGCCCGGCGGGGAGGACGGTCTGGCTGTGGAAAATAAGGTGCTCTCCATGGGCGCCTACGGCGAGGATATGGATTTCTACACCCTGAAAGGCTGTGTGGAAACCATCCTGAAGGACCTCCGGGCGGAGAAGCTCTCCTTTGTGGTACCCAGCGTGCCCAACCCCTCCTATCACCCTGGTCGCTGTGCCGAGGTGTATGCCGGTGAGCGCCGCCTGGGTGTATTGGGGCAGATTCATCCCCTGGTGGCCCAGAACTACGGTGTGGATGGAGAATTCTATTGTGCCGAGCTGGATCTGACCGAACTGATGGAGGCCAGAGGAGCTGATCCCGAGTATATTCCCCTGCCCAAGTTCCCCGCCGTGACCCGGGATATCGCCGTGGTATGTGACGAGGCTGTTACTGTAGGCGCTTTGGAGGCCTGCATCCGCAAGGGGGCCAAGGGTCTGCTGAAGGACTGCAACCTCTTTGACATCTACCGGGGCAAAGGCGTGGAGGAAGGCAAGAAGAGCGTGGCCTTCAACCTGGTACTCCGGGCCGATGACCGCTCCCTTACCAGCGAAGAGGCCGACGAGGATGTGAAGCACATCCTGGCGGCACTGGAGCAGGAGCTGGGAGCCGTCCTGCGGTAAGTATGATTTATACAACTCAAAAAAGGACTGTTGCAGTGCTGCAACAGTCCTTTTTGCTCAGTGATCCGCCTCGTCATCCGGTTCCGCCGGGTTTTGAGCATCCATATAGGGCTTGAAAATCCGCTCCAGAATGAGAGAATGGAAGAAGGCCACCACAGTGGGCAGTAAAAAAATAAAAATCAGGCTGAAGGAGCCGGCAATGACTGCGGCGGAAAAAATCAAAGCCAGCAATACAGTGTGGGGCAGATTGGCAATGGCCAGCTTACAGCAGGTTACCAGCAGGCCGCTGACCTGAAAGGTAAACCGGGAGAGCACCGGGAAGAGATAGCAGCCCACCCCGATGGGCAGCAGCAGAAAGACCAGGTAGGCATAATAGAGGGTATAGCCTACATTGTCCACCACACCAGCCTGATAGAGCAGCCCCTGGAGAAAGACCAGAACCACTCCGATGGGGAGGATCACCAGGGTGGTTAGCACGCCGACCTTCAAATTGCTCCGGAAGGTCAGGAAAAACATGGCCCAGCTGTTGCGCTCGTTGCCCCGGATGCAGTGTACCACCGTATGGTACAAAGCTGCGGTAGCCGGGCCTATGGTGAGAATGGGGAGGGAGCATACCAGCCAGAATACACTGAGAATGAGAAAGTCCGCCATCTTTTCGGTATAGCGGTAGATGCCGTTTTCCGGATTGAAAATACCCATGGTTATCCTCCTTCAAAGAACCCTAAGATGATTTTACTCTATTTTCTTCCGGGATGCAATCTTCCGGGGAAAACCCGTCGGGCAGGAGAGCCATCATGTCGGGCGGGAGGGGCTGGGTGAAGTGCAGGGGCGTATCATAGATGGGGTGGCTCAGATGCAGCTTCCAGGAGTGGAGTGCTGGGCGTGGGATCAGATTCCGATCCTCCCTGCCATAGAGAAAATCCCCGGTGAGGGGACAGCCCAGATGGGCCATATGGACCCGGATCTGGTGGGTCCGCCCTGTTTCCAGCTCCAGCTTCACCAAGGACCGCCCACCTGCGGAGCAGATCACCTGGTAATGGGTGCGGGCCGGCTGTCCCGCCCGGTCAACTTGCCGGGCCATCAGGGAACCGGGGACCCGTCCGATGGGGGCGTCCACCATACCCGCCATGGACCGGGGGATTCCCTCACATACTGCCAGATAGATCCGCCGGAACTGGGGCGTGTGGAGCTGGCCTTTCAGTTTTTCCTGGGCATGGGGATGCTTTGCCACCACCATCAGCCCGGATGTGCCTTTGTCCAGCCGCTGAACCGGATGGACCTGGGCGGAAGAGCCGGTCTGTTGGTAATAATAAGCCAGAAAATTGCAGATAGTATCGGCGTAGTGGCCTGGGCCGGGATGCACCAATAGGCCGGGCGCCTTATTGAGTACCAGCAGGTCGTCATCCTCATATACAATATCCAGGGGACCGGGGGTGGGTACCATAGGATTGGGGCCGTCGGGATCGGATACCCGGACCGAGAGCAGCTGTCCTGCCCTAACCCGCTGGCTGGTGATGGCCCGCACACCGTCCAGCAAAATGCCGTCCTCCAGCCATTTGATACGCTTGATCACAGTGCCGGACAGCCCCAGAGACTGGCGCAGCAGGGTATGGATGTTCTGACCGGTCTGGGCTTCTGTCACCGCCCACTCCAGCCGTCTGGGCTGCTGTCGCTCCATACAGGATAACGCCCCTTTCGTTTTTTTCAGTATAGCATCCTTTGCCCTGCTTTTCAAACGGCGGATTTTGTTGTATACTAAACAGAAATACAGTTTGTACCTTCAGGAAGCGAGGCGCTGCGTATGGCAGACAAGCTGGGCATTTATATCCACATTCCCTTTTGCCGCAGCAAATGCGATTATTGTGATTTTTATTCCCTGGCCGGACAGGAGGCCCGGATGGACGATTACCAGAAGGCCCTTCTGGCCCACATGAAGGAAACGGCACCCCTTACCAAGGGCTGGCAGGTGGATACCGTCTATTTTGGCGGCGGTACCCCCAGCTTCTATGGGGAGAAGCGGCTGCGGGAGCTGCTGCGCTTTGTGTCCAAGCGGTTTGATCTGAGCAAAGATGCTGAGGTTACGGTGGAGTGCAATCCGGACAGCGTCCATGGGAAAATGCTGCAGGCCCTTCGCCGGGCGGGCGTGAACCGGCTTTCTCTGGGGGTACAGTCCGCCTGTGACCGGACGCTGCAAAGTCTCCACCGGCCCCATAGCTTTCAGCAGGCGGTGGAGGCAGTTCAGGCTGCCCGGGAGGCAAAATTTCAGAATATCAGCATTGATCTCATCTATGGCCTGCCGGGGCAGGACCAGCAGGACTGGGAGCAGACGGTGGAGCAGGTGCTGGCACTCAAGCCGGAGCACCTGAGCTGCTACGGCTTGAAGGTGGAGGAGGGTACTCCGCTGGATTACCGGGTTTCCCGGGGAGAGGTGCTGCCCGATGATGATCTCCAGGCGGATATGTATCTGTGGACTGCCCAGCGGCTTGGGGAGGCCGGCTACCGGCAGTATGAAATTTCCAATTTCGCCCAACCGGGGTACCAGTCCCGGCACAACCTGAAATACTGGATGGGACGGCCCTATATCGGCTTTGGGCCGGGGGCGCACTCCGATTTCGGCGGGCGGCGCTATTCCTTTGTACAGGATCTGGAGTCCTATATTTCCGGGGTGCTGGACGGGGGTACCGTCATTGATGCCTCCGACCTGATTCCCTCCCGGGAACGGGGCAGCGAATATCTGATGCTCCGCCTGCGCACCACCCGGGGGATTGAAGAATGGGAATACCGGCGGGAATTTTTCCTGAATTTTGACCCCATTGAGCAAAAACTGGAGGAGTATGAACGCCAGGGCTGGGCCGAGCGGCACGACCGCCGCTGGCATCTGACCCCCCAGGGCTTTCTGCTGTCCAACCAGCTCATTGGAGATTTGCTGTCCATCCAGGAGGAGGCCACACTGCAAAACTCTCTGCTTCGGCTGAAGCAGGGCAGACCGGAAGAGCATACCTGAACACAGGGGCCAGCTGCAATGTATTGCAGCTGGCCCCTGTGATATTGTCTGTATAAGTTTAACCCAATCGTTCCCCAGTACCCCGGGTAATTTTGACCACCAGTCCGCTGAGGGCCAGCAGGCCGATCAGGTTGGGCAGTACCATCAGCCCGTTGAACATATCGGACAGCGCCCAGACCATGTCCACCTTCTGCATGGAACCAAGGACGATAAAGACAACCACCAGCAGTGCATACACCTTGGCAGCCCCCCTGCCGAAAAGGGCCTTCACGTTGACCTCACCGAAGAAATACCAGCCGATAATGGTGGAGAAGGCGAAGAACAGCATACAGATGGCCACAAAAATATTGCCGAAGGAGCCAAAGGCGGCATTGAAGGCAGCCTGTGCCAGGGGAGTACCCTTGAGAGTGCCGGTAACCGGCTCCAGCATACCGGAGGAGAGAATGACAAGAGCCGTAAGGGTCAGAACAATAAAGGTGTCAATAAAGACGCCCATCATGGCGATAATACCCTGATCCTGGGGCTTTTCTACTTTGGCCATAGCGTGGGCATGGGGGGTGGAACCCATACCGGCCTCGTTGGAAAACAGACCACGGGCCACGCCGTAGCGCATGGCCTCCCGCACGCTCAGACCCACAGCGCCGCCCAGCATGGCCTGGGGATCAAAGGCGCACACAAAGATGGACTGAAAGGTGGGAATCAGGGTGGCGTGGTTGATGCACAGAATGATCACACAGCCCACGATATAGAACAGCGCCATAACAGGCACAATTTTTTCGGTAAAGGAGGCAATCCGCCGCACGCCGCCCAGGAAAATAAAGGCGGCAATGAGGGCTACCACTAGACCGACCGCCAGATGGGGAATTCCGAAGGCGGTATGGAAGGCGTCGCTGATGGAGTTGGACTGCACCATATTGCCCATAAAGCCCAGGGCCAGAATGATGGCAACGGCAAAAAAGCCGGACAAAAACGTTCCGAATTTACCCTTGAACGCAGCCCGGATATAGTAGAGAGGGCCGCCGGTCACATGGCCGTCCCCATCGGTGGTGCGGAAACGTTGGGCCAGCACTGCCTCTGCATAGATGGTGGCCATACCGAAAAAGGCGGACAGCCACATCCAGAAAATAGCGCCCGGGCCGCCGGAATAGAGGGCGGTGGCGCAGCCGGTGATGTTGCCGGTGCCTACCTGGGCGGCAATGGCGGTGGTCAGGGCCTGAAAAGAGGACATGCCCTCTTTTCCGGCCTGATGGCCTTTCATGGAAAAGCTGCCGAACAGCCGGTGCATACCCTCACCGAATTTCCGCAGCTGGATAAACCCCAGCCGTACCGTAAAGAAAATTCCGGTGGCCACCAGCAAGAACAGCAGCGCATAATCCCACAGGATGGTATTGACCACCCCAACCAGTCCTTCAATCCATTCCATTGTTTCCTCTCCTCTTTTGTGTAAACTTACGCCAAAGAAAAGGGCCGGACAGTACCACATGGTACCATCCGGCTCTGAATACACGGCATAGCGGCATGGGATCCAGCCCCAATGCCGCACCGCTTCACTCTGTCCTTTTGCCTGAGAGATTCACACCACAACCTGGTGTGTTGCACCTTCGGCATCCCCGCCAGGGGGACTTCTCCAGAGCCACATCCATCCACAGTCCTCATTCCCGGGGGGAAACACCTGAGAGTTTTGCTCCTTCGGTAAGCCGAGCGGCTTTTTCCTGTGAACTTCCCTTGTCGCTGTTTAATTGGGCAAAGTATAGCACCCCATGTTCCGGTTGTCAAGGGGATTGCTCCCAGCGGCACCCCCTGGCCTGTCCCAGAATGGTGCCGAGGCAGTCCAGCCGGTCCTCCGGGGTGAGGGAGAGGTCGGGGTAGGCCAGGCTGGGGGCCAGCAGCCGCACCACCCCCCGGCGGCGTACCAGCCGCCGCAGCAAAAGCTCCTGATTCAGCAGGTAAACTCCAAATTCCTGGGAGGAAGGAGGACCCTGACGGCACAGCAGGACGGCCCCCTGGGGGTAGAGCGGCTCCATGCTGTCGTCCTGGAGGAGAACGGCAAAGTCCCCCTCCCGGGCGGGCCGGTCCACCTCGGGTACCAGCAGGGTGCGCAGGGAGGAGGCGCCGGTGATGTAGCACAGGGTACGCTTGACCGGCACCGAGCCGATGGCCCGACCGGCGGAGGTGTTCAGCAAAGCCAGCATAATGCTTGCGGTCTGCCGCCGGTGAGGCTCCAGCTGGCGGATTTGCAGCAGCATATGCAGCTCCTCCGGAGAGAGCAGCACAATGCCGTCCTGCGCGGCGGCCGTCACCCAGCATTCGGGGGGCAGCTCATC
>CALWOK010000205.1 GCA_944383125.1 uncultured Flavonifractor sp. | reverse complement strand
AATCTGGAAGGAACGGGCGGATCAACGGAAGATCCGCCCGTTTTTGCCGCTGTTCCGCCTGGAATGGGAATTGCAAAAGGGGAAGTGCCATTATATAATGGGCGGACAGGACAAGATTTCAAATATGGAGGTATCTCTTTGGATTCCCTTGCGTTTCTGCCCATTCCGCTGCTGCAATGGTATCGGGAAAACGCCCGGGTGCTGCCCTGGCGCAGCGATCCCACACCATACCATGTGTGGATCAGCGAAATTATGCTCCAGCAAACCCGGGTGGCGGCGGTGCTGGACTATTACCGCCGGTTTCTGGAAGAACTGCCCACCGTAGCCCATCTGGCGGCGGTGGAGGAGGACAAGCTGATGAAGCTGTGGCAGGGCCTGGGCTACTACAACCGGGCCCGCAACCTGCAAAAGGCGGCCCGGCAGATCATGGAGGAATACGGCGGGGTATTTCCGGACCGCTATGAGACAATTCACAGCCTGGCGGGTGTGGGAGATTATACCGCCGGCGCCATTGCTTCCATTGCCTTTGGCATTCCTGTGCCGGCGGTGGACGGCAATGTGCTGCGGGTGGTGGCCCGCATCACCGGAGATGACAGCGATATTTTAAAGGCGGACACCAAAACCCGGATGGGAGAGGCCTTGCGTCAGGTGATGCCGGTGGAGGCCCCGGGAGACTTCAACCAGGCCCTCATGGAACTGGGGGCTACCGTATGCCTGCCCAATGGAGCACCCCTGTGCGGCCACTGCCCGGCAAGAGAATTCTGTGCGGCCCGGTTGACCGGGCGCACCGGGGAGCTGCCGGTAAAAACCCCAAAAAAAGCCCGGAGGATAGAAGAGCGGACGGTATTTCTCATTTTTTACGGGGATCAGGTGGCCCTTCGGCGGCGGGAGAAAAAGGGCCTGCTGGCGGGGCTGTGGGAGTACCCCAACGAATTGACCCCTGCGCCCTGTCCGGTGGAGGCCGCCGGGTTGGAGGACGGCCCTGCCGGTAAGCATATTTTTACCCACATTGAGTGGCACATGAAGGCCCTGCTGGTGCAGGCTGCCACCCCGGACCTGCCTGAGGGCTGGGTGTGGGCCGGTCTGGAGGAGCTGAACCGGGATTATGCGGTGCCCAATGCCTTCCGGGCTTTTCGGGAGACGGTGGAGCAACACTTGGGAGGAGAAGAGACATGGCAAAGCTCTATTTTCGATATGGTGTGATGGGGTCCAGTAAGACGGCCAACGCCCTGATGGTGCGCTATAACTATGAGGAGCGGGGCCAGGACGCCCTGCTGGTAAAGCCCTCGATTGACCAGCGGGACGGAGCCCGGTTTGTGGCCTCCCGGGCAGGGCTGAGCCATCCCTGCATCTACTTTTCCGAGCTGATGGAGATGACGCCCCGGCAGCTGAAGCCCTACGCCTGCATCATTGTGGACGAGGCCCAGTTTTTGAGCCGGGAAGAGGTGCGCTATCTCACCGACCTGGTGGACGACTGGAATATTCCGGTCATCTGCTACGGCCTGCGGGCCGATTTCAAGGGGGACTTGTTCCCCGGTTCGGCAGAGCTGCTGGCCACCGCCGATGTCATCGAGGAGGTCAAAACCATCTGCTGGTGCGGCAAAAAGGCCCTGTGCAATGCCCGCTTTGATGAAAACGGCACTGTACTCAAAGAGGGAGAACAGGTGGTGCTGGGGGCCAACGACAAGTACATTGGCCTGTGCCGCAAGCACTGGAAAGAGGGCAATCTGGGACCCAAGGTGTAAGGAGTGGATGGAATGATCTGCAATCTCTGTCCCCGCCAGTGCGGGGCGCTGCGCACCCCGGAGAAGGGAGCGGGGATGTGCCGGATGCCTTCCACGCCTGTAGTGGCCCGGGCGGCCCTGCACAGGTGGGAGGAACCGCCCATCTCCGGAACCAATGGCTCAGGAACGGTCTTTTTTTCCGGCTGTTCTCTGGGGTGTGTGTTCTGCCAGAATGAGCAGATCAGCCACCAGGACTTTGGTAAGCAAGTGCCGGTGGAACGGCTGCGGGAAATCTTTGGAGAGCTGATAGCCCAGGGAGCACATAATATCAATCTGGTAAACCCCACCCACTATGCCCATGCCATTGTCCAGGCTCTGGAGCAGCCCCTGCCGGTGCCGGTGGTGTGGAATTCCGGGGGGTATGACCGGGTGGACACCCTGAGAGGGCTGGAGGGCAAGGTGCAGATTTATCTGCCCGATCTGAAATACACCCGTTCTGACACCGCCGCACGCTATTCCGGTGCGGCAGACTATCCCGAAATTGCCAAGGCTGCCATTGCGGAAATGGTGCGCCAGGTGGGGTCTTGCCGCTGGGAAGGTGGGTTGTTGAAGCAGGGGGTCATCATCCGCCATCTACTGCTGCCGGGACGGCTGGCAGAGGCCAAAGAGGTGATGGACTGGGTGGCGGAGCAGTTTGCGCCGGGTCAGGTGCTGTTCTCCCTGATGAGCCAGTATCTGCCTCTGGGCCGGGCGGGAGATGTTCCGGAGATCAACCGGCGGATGCGCCCCTCAGAGGTCCGTGGAGCAGAAGCTTATATGGAGGCGTTGGGGCTGGAGGGCTTTACCCAGGGGGTGGAGTCTGCCCAAACCGAATATATCCCGCCCTTTGATTTGACGGGAGTATGAATATGGGCTGTTGCAATATGCAACAGCCCTTTTGCTGTCAAAAGGGACAACCTGTCCGCATAAGCATAGAGGACGAGGGGGTCGAGACCATGGAGCGCAACCGAAAACGGCCCGGGCTGCTGGAAAAAACGGCAGAGATGCTGGATTTGCCGGGGGATGTGGTGGCTGGGCTGCCCAAACTGGAGCTGACCGGCAGTCGGGAACTGCGGATGGAAAACCACAAAGGAATTCTGGCCTATGGCAGCGAGGAAATTCACATATCCGGCGGCAAGTGGATGATCAAAGTGCGGGGCCAGGGGCTGGAGCTGAAGGCCATGACGGGCAGTCAGCTGCTCATCACCGGGGAGATTGCCGGAATTGATCTGGAGTGACGGGGAGGAGAGAAGGGAATGCTGCAGCGGCTGGTGAATCTAGTGCGGGGGAGCGTGTGTCTGGAGGTGGGGGGGGCCTTCCCCGAGCGGTTTCTCAACCTGTGCGCCCAGCGGGGAATTTTATTCTGGAATGTGGAATGGCTGGAGGCCACCCGTCTGCGTCTGATGGTAACCCGCAGGGGATGCCGCCAGGCAATGGCGCTGGGAGACCGGGTGCTGTGTACCGTCACCCAGGAGGGCCGCCAAGGGGTACCCTATTTTCTGGCCCGGTTCCGCCGCCGGTATGCCTTTCTGGTGGGACTGACCCTGTCGGTGCTGGCGGTGTCCATTCTGTCCTCCTTTATTCTCACCATTAAGGTAAAGGGCAATGTGACGGTGTCCTCGGCGGAAATTCTGACGGAGCTGCGCCGCCAGGGACTGAGCATCGGGTCCTTTGGCCCCGGTCTGGATGAGCGCACCATAGGCAATAAGGTGCTGCTCCAACTGCCCGAGCTGTCCTGGATGTCCATCAACCTGTACGGCACCCGGGCAGAGGTGCTGGTGCGGGAGGCGGTACAGGCCCCCCAGGTGGTGGATGACAAGCAGACCGGCAGCATTGTAGCCACCGCCTCAGGCATTGTCACCAAGATTGATGCCCTTTCCGGGGATGCCCTTGTGAAGGCGGGGGACACGGTGGTGGCGGGGGATGTGCTCATTTCAGGCACCGTCCGGCTGGACTCTCCCCCCTACAGCGAGAATCCCTATATCGGCTCCTATCAGGTACGGGCCGCCGGTACGGTGTATGCCCGCACCTGGCGCACCCTGACGGCAGTTATCCCTCTGGAAGCCACGGTAAAGGCCTATACCGGGGAAGAGGCGTGCCGGTGGACATTGAGCGTGCTGGGGCAGGAATTCGATTTTTCCCGAAAGGGTGGAATTTCTTTTGACAGGTATGATAAAATAAGAGACACTTGGACTCTGACCATACCGGGAGGCCGGGAGATGCCCCTGGCCCTCAACCGGGAGACCTGCCGGGCCTATGAGCTGGAACGCACCCCCATTGACCGGACAGCGGCGGAAGCCCTGCTGCAAGAGGAGCTGCTGGCCCAGCTGGAGACGCTGACAGGGGAGGGGGAGATTGTATCCGCCGACTGCTCTGCCGCAGAGGTGGACGGGATGCTGCAAGTCACCCTTCGGGCAGAGTGCCGGGAGGAAATCGGGCGCTTTGTACCCGATGCCATTACACAAGAAAACGAGGCCAATCCATGACAGAACAGACCATCAATATCGAACGGATGGAGGACGCCATTGACGTCTTTGGCTCCTTCGATGAAAATATCAAGCTGATCGAGCACGAATTGGGGGTCACGGTGGTAAACCGGGCCTCTGAACTGAAACTTTCCGGCGAGGCGGAGGACGTGATGCACGCCGTCAAGGCCATCGAGGGCCTGCTGGGTCTGGCGGGCCGGAAGGAGCGCATTACCGAGCAGAATGTCCGCTACATCATCAACCTGGTGAAGGCGGGCAACGAGTCCCACATCAACGATATTGCCCGGGATGTTTTGTGCGTCACCGCCAAGGGCAAGCCCATCAAGGCCAAAACCCTGGGACAGAAAAAGTATGTAGACGCTATCAAAAAAAATACCATTACCCTGGGCATCGGTCCGGCGGGTACCGGCAAGACCTATCTGGCGGTAGCCGCCGCCGTGTCCGCCTTCCGGGACAAGCAGGTCAACCGCATCATCCTTACCCGGCCCGCTGTGGAGGCGGGGGAACGGCTGGGCTTTCTCCCCGGTGATCTGCAATCCAAGGTAGACCCCTATCTGCGCCCCCTGTATGACGCCCTCTTTGAGATGCTGGGGCCGGAGACTTATCAGAAATACCTGGAGCGGGGCAACATTGAGGTGGCCCCTCTGGCCTATATGCGGGGCCGTACCCTGGACGACTCTTTCATCATCCTGGACGAGGCCCAGAATACCAGCCGGGAACAGATGAAAATGTTCCTCACCCGGCTGGGCTTTGGCTCCAAAATTGTCATTACGGGAGATATTACCCAGATTGACCTGCCCCGGGACACGGTATCCGGTCTGAAAGAGGCCATGCGGGTACTGGAGGGGGTGGAGGATATCTCCATCTGCAAGCTGAACGAGTCCGACGTGGTGCGCCATGTCATTGTGCAGCGCATCATCAAGGCTTATGAGGCCGATGAGAAGCGCCGGGCCAAAAAAGAGGTGCGCAAGCATGAAGCATGAGCTGATCATAGAAACTGAGGTAGACGGGGCGGAGGAATATGCCGGCCTGCTGCGGCAGGTGATTCCCGCCGCTCTGGAGGCGGAGGGGGTGGAAACGCCCTGCGAAATAGATGTCCTGTTCACCGATGACCAGGGCATTCACGCCATCAACCTGGAACAGCGGGGGGTGGACAGGCCCACCGACGTGCTCAGCTTCCCCATGTTTGAACTTCAGCCGGGGGAACACCCCGGGGCGGAGGATGCCGACCCGGGTACCGGTCTGGTGCCGTTGGGAGATATGGTGCTCTCTCTGGAGCGGGCCGCCGCCCAGGGGGAGGAGTTCGGCCACGGCACCCGCCGGGAGGTGGCCTATCTGGCGGTCCACTCGGTGCTCCACCTGCTGGGGTATGACCACATGGACGAAGGGCCGATGAAAGCCCAGATGAGAGCCAGGGAAGAGGCCATCCTGGAAGGGCTGGGTATTGGCAGAAAAGAACAAAATGAAATATAAATTGCTCAAGAAAGTTGAGGATCACCTATGGAAATCAAGAAATCCGGTATGATCAGCATTGTGGGCCGGCCAAATGTGGGCAAGTCCACCCTGACCAACGCCCTGGTGGGCGAAAAAATCGCCATTGTCTCCAACAAGCCCCAGACCACCCGCAACCGCATCAGCGCCGTGGTGAACCGTGGGGCGTGCCAGTATGTCTTTCTGGATACCCCCGGCCTGCACAAGGCCCGCACCCGGCTGGGGGATTATATGGTGAAGGTAGTCAAGGAGAGTGTGGCCGATGTGGACGCCATCCTGCTGCTGGTGGAGCCCATTCCCCACATCGGCGGCCCGGAGGGGGAGCTGATTGCCCGCATCAAGGCGCTGGGGGTACCCTCCATTCTGGTAATCAATAAAATGGACACCGTGGAGAAGTCTGACCTGCTGGCGGTGATGCAGACCTACGGCCAGGCCCACGACTTTGATGCCATTTTGCCCATGTCCGCTAAACAGGGCGAGGGAGTGGAGCAGCTGCTGGACTTGCTGGAGGCCTTTTTGCCGGAAGGCCCCCAGCTCTTCCCCGACGATATGGTGACAGACCAGCCCGAGCGGCAGGTGTGCGCCGAAATCATTCGGGAAAAGCTGCTGCTCTGCCTGGACAAGGAGAGTCCCCACGGCACCGCCGTGGAAATCACCCGTTTTTCCGAGCGGGACAATGAAATTATTGACCTGGACGCCACCATTTACTGCGAAAAGGCCAGCCACAAAGGTATCATCATCGGCAAGGGGGGCGCCATGCTGAAAAAAATCTCCTCCCAGGCCCGTGCCGATATCGAGGCCTTTATGGGGACCAAGGTATTCCTCCAGACCTGGGTCAAGGTCAAGGAGGGGTGGCGGGATAATCTGAACCTGATCCACAACTTCGGGTACCGGGACGAATAAGATGCACATTGCCACACAGGGGCTGGTGCTGCGGGAGGTCAGCTACAAGGAGGCCGACAAAATTCTCACCGTCCTCACTGCCGAGGGGGGCAAGCGCACCGTCAAGGCCAGAGGGTGCCGGAAGAAAAACAGCCCCCTGGCGGCGGCCTCTCAGGTGCTGGTATACTCCGATATGACCCTCTTTGCCTACAAGGAGCGCTTTACCCTCAATGAAGCCGAGTCCCTCCGGCAGTTCTGGCACATGCGGGGGGACCTGGAACTGCTGGCCCTTGGCTCTTACTTTGCCGAGGTGATGGAGGTTGTCTCGGTGGAGGGGCGGCCCGACCCCGCCGCCCTGTCCCTGATTTTGAATGCGCTCTATGCCCTGGATCAGCTGGACCGTCCCCAGGCCCTCATCAAAGGGGCCTATGAGCTGAAGCTGATGTGTCTGGAGGGATATGAACCGCTGGCAGATGCCTGCGCCGTGTGCGGCAGGCCGGACCCGGAGCGCCCCATGCTCCATCTCACGGAGGGGGTGCTCCACTGTGCTGCCTGCAAAAAAGGGGTGGGGGAGGGCCAGTCCCTGCCGCTGACCAGGGGTGCTCTGTCCGCCCTGCGGCACATTGTCTACGGAGACCCCAAACGGCTGTTTTCCTTTGCCCTGGATGAGGACAGCCTGCGCTGTCTGGCTCTGGTATGCGAGGGGTTTCTGCGTACCCAGCTGGACCGGGGCTTTCATACCCTGGATTTTTATCATCAACTGAAAGCGGGGATGTAAGATGGAACTGTATGTGGCAGACGCCTTTACCACCGTGCCTTTTTCGGGCAATCAGGCGGGAGTGGCCCTGCTGGGGGCAGAGGACTTACCGGCGGAATTTTTTATGCGGGGACTGGCGGGAGAGCTGAAGCACTCGGAAACCGCTTTTGTCCGGCAGACCGGGGAAAAGCGCTTCCATATCCGTTATTTCACCCCGGCGGAAGAGGTGGACCTGTGCGGTCACGCCACCATTGCCGCCTTTACCGTCCTGCGGGATACGGGGGTAATTTCCCCGGGAAATTATGCCCTTCATACCCGCTCCGGTGATCTGGAGCTGGAGGTGGGAGCGGATACCGTGTGGATGGATATGGCGCCCCCCGCCGACGGGCAGACCTTTTCCCGGCAGGAACAGGCGGAACTGTACGCCGCCTATGGCCTGACGCCGGACAGCTGCCCTGCGGGGCTGGAGGCCCAGGCGGTGAGTACCGGCCTGATGGACATTCTGCTGCCGGTAAGCACCCTGGAAGCGCTGGAGCGTGCCAGACAGAATGAGGGAGAAGTCACCCGCCTGTCGGAGCGCTACGGGGTGGTGGGGGTCCACATGTTCTGTCCCAATACGTCCGACGCCGCTGCCCACTGCCGCAATTTTGCCCCCCTGTACGCCATCCCGGAGGAGGCCGCCACCGGTACCTCCAACGGAGCCCTGACCTACTATCTCTACCGCCGTGGGCGGATCAGGGCCGGGGCGGTCAACCGCTTTGTCCAGGGGGAGCAGATGGGCAAGCCCTCCGAGATTTTAAGCCGTATTACGGAGGACAAGGACGGAGTAAAGGTGCGGGTAGGCGGCCGGGCGCTGCTTACGCTGCGCTGTGAATTATTGTTACGAAACCAACGATTTGGAGAACCTACATGACCGATTTATTTGAAAAATCCATTCAAACCCTGGAGTTGCCCCGAGTGCTGGAAAAGCTGGCAGAGCAGGCGGTGACGGAGGAGGGCAAGGAGCGCTGCCTGGCCCTGCGGCCCATGACCGATCCCGATGATGTGCAGCGGGGGCTGGACGAGACCACCGCCGCCGTCAGTATGACTGCCCTCCGGGGCTCCCCCTCCTTTTCCGGGGTGCGGCCCGTCCGGGCCTCCCTCCAGCGGGCCGATATGGGGGGCGCCCTCAACACCCGGGAGCTGCTGGACATTGCCGCCGTCCTCCGGTCTGCCCGCTCCGCCCGGGAGTACGGCGAAGGAGAGGGGGACCGGAACGCCACCTGCATTGACCATCTGTTCCGTTCCCTGACAGCCAACCGTTTTCTGGAGGAGAAAATCACCGGCTCCATTGTGGGGGAGGACGAGATTGCCGACGCCGCCAGCCCTGAGCTGGCTGCCATCCGGCGGCATATCCGGGCCACCGCTGCCAAGGTGCGGGATATTCTGAACAAGCTGATTTCCTCCAATCAGTCCAAGTACCTGCAAGAGTCCATCATCACCCAGCGCAATGACCGCTATGTGGTGCCGGTCAAGTCGGAGCACAAAAACGACATACCCGGTCTGGTCCATGACGTCTCCTCCTCCGGCTCCACCTTCTTCATTGAGCCGATGGGGGTGGTAAAGGCCAACAACGAGCTGCGGGAGCTTCAGGCCAAGGAGGAAAAGGAGATTGAGCGCATTCTGGCGGAGCTGTCCGCCCAGTGCGCCCAGCACAAGGAGGACATTGCCCAGGACTATGACCTGCTGATTTTCCTGGATGTGATTTTTGCCAAGGCCAAGCTGGCCTACCGGATGGGGGCGGGTGCGCCCCGTCTGTCGGAAGAGGGGCTGTATCTGCGAAAGGCCAGGCACCCTCTGCTGGACCCCAACAAGGCGGTATCCAATGACCTGATGCTGGGGGAAGCCTTTGATACCCTGGTCATTACCGGCCCCAATACCGGCGGTAAGACGGTAACCTTGAAAACCATCGGCCTGCTGACCCTGATGGCCCAGTGCGGCCTCCATATCCCCGTGGGAGACAACAGCTGTGTAAAAGTGTTTGCCCGTGTGCTGTCCGACATTGGGGATGAGCAGTCCATTGCCCAGAGTTTGTCCACATTTTCCTCCCATATGGTGAATATTGTGGGCATTTTGAAGGAGGCCGACGACCAGACGCTCATTCTCTTTGATGAGCTGGGGGCAGGCACCGACCCCATTGAGGGCGCCGCTCTGGCTGCCGCCATCATTGAGTCGGCCCGGGAGATGGGGGCTTTGGTGGCCGCCACCACCCACTACGCCGAGCTGAAGGTATACGCCATGACCACGCCGGGGGTGGAAAACGCCT
>CALWOK010000204.1 GCA_944383125.1 uncultured Flavonifractor sp. | reverse complement strand
GCCAGCAATCTGACGGTGCTGACCCGGCGGCCCTGGGTGTGGCTGCCCCCCGGCATCCTGCTGATGGTGACGGTGTTCTGCCTGGTGGGCATTGGGGACGGCATCCGGGACGCCATGGACCCAAGAGGCCGGCGGTTTTGAAAATCACCTGAAAAGAGTCCGTTCAGCCCTTGCCATAGCGGCAGCATCAATGGTATGATATGGGAAAGTGTAAGGAGGTTGGAGCCGTGGACTACACCGTTGATCTGGTAGAGAAAAAGCAATTCCGTGTGATGCTGCATCCGGTGCGTCAGGAGATGATTCACTGCCTGCGTCTGTTGGGGCGCCCCATGTCTGCCAATGAAATGGCCCAAAAGCTCCAGCTGTCACCCAGTTCTGCCCAGTCTCACCTGCGCAAGCTGGTGGCCTTGGGGCTGGTGTCTGAGCTTCCCCGGGTGGGGCCGGACGGCACCACCCTCTATTTCTACCAGGCCCGGAATGTCAGGCTGCGGCTCTGCCTGGGCAGAAAGGATGCCTTTCAGGGGGAGCGGGAGGCTCTGGCCGCCAATCTGACCGACGGCACCTTCCGCAGCCTGCTGAGCACCTCCTACCGCCATGATGAGCATAGCATGGAGGAGTACGGGATTCTGCGGTTTGGCGCGCTCCATCTGAACACCCGCCAGCGGCGGGAACTGATGGCCCTGGTTGACGGCTATCTGGAGCAGCAGGGGATTCCCACCGGGGAGACAGAGGAGCACTGGGAGTATGTGCTGATGGCCTACCGGGCCGAACAGGAGCTGTAATCAACGGGAGTCTGATCCGAACCGGACCAGACTCCCGTTTTTGTTCAGGGGGTCAACAGATGCAAAGTCAGCCCCTGCTTTTTGGCGTAGGAAATGGTATACATGGTTCCCCCCAGCAGGCCGCCATAGACAGCGATGAGGTGGGAGGCGTGGTCGACCAGATAGCGGTCCCGGCGGAGCATACAGGAGCGGTCATACCGCCGCTGCACCAGCGTCTCCAGGTCGCACTGCTCCACCAGGGAAAAATACCGGTTTCTGTCCCGTTCTGTCCAGCGGGCGGCCTGGGTTTCACAGGGGATCACCGCTTCCAGGGTGATGTCCCGGTGCAGGTTCCGCAGGTGAAGGACGGCCTCGCAGAAATAGAAGTCGGCGCCCCGGGCCATGCCGCAGAGGAAATGCCGGATGCCCTGTTCGTAGGCCTCTTCCACGGCGGCGGACAGCCGGTCCTTCAGATCCATGCAGCGGAGATCCCGCTCGTCCTCGCCCCAGGGCAGCTTTTCCGGCCGGTGTCCGGTAAAACAGCAGCTGATCTCCCGCTTCATACCTGCGCCTCCTTTGGAATGTGGTGGTATTATTGTATGCGATGCACAGAGGAAAGTCAACGGAAATAGAACATTTGTTTTGTAAGAAAGGGGTTGCAAAGGAAAGGAAAAGGTGTATAATAGAAACAACAACTGAATGACTGTCTTCAGGGCAGGGTGAAAATCCCGATCGGCGGTAAAGTCCGCGAGCCAGTTTGGCCGACCCGGTGGAACTCCGGGACCGACAGTAACGTACCGTGGTACGAAGTCTGGATGGAAGAAGACGTGTGGTATACGCCACGCTCCCATTGCGCAGGTCTCCTGGAGGACAGCTTCTTTCAGGGATCATCGGATGAGGAGTGTTTTTTTATGACCCGTACCCTGTCTGCCCGGCCCAGGCGCATGAACGCCAGGGCAATCACCATCACCGCCATGTTTTCCGCCGTGGCCTTTGTGCTGATGTTTCTGGAGTTTTCCATCCCCATTATCCCCAGCTTTGTCAAGATGGATGTATCGGAACTGCCCGCCCTGCTGGCGGCCTTCGGGCTGGGGCCGGTGTACGGCGTGGCGGTGTGCCTGGTGAAAAACCTGATTCATCTGCTCATCACCTCCACCGGCGGGGCAGGGGAGCTGGGCAACTTTTTGTTGGGGGCCTGCTTTGTGTTTCCTGCCGGCCTGCTCTACAAGCTGCGGAAGTCCCGCAAAAGCGCCATTTTGGGGGCCTTGGTGGGGGCTGTCATTATGGCCCTGCTGTCCATCCCGCTGAACTACTATGTGACCTATCCCGTCTATGCCAATTTTATGCCCATTGATGTGATTCTGGGCATGTATCAGGCCATCCGCCCCTCCACCAACAGCCTGCTGGAGTGCCTGATTGTGTTCAATGCCCCCTTTACCCTGGCCAAGGGGCTGCTGGTGGCGGTGATCTGTTTCCTGGTCTATAAGCCGCTGTCCCCCCTGATTCACGGGAGAAAGTAATCTGGCCCATCCCCCGGCCCGCTGGCCGGGGGATTTTTGACGGTTTAAACCGGACATAGGCCGGCCGGGAGGCGCATATGGTTGCGGAGAGGTTGGCAAGACAGATACCGTATCAATCATGTCATAATATAATGTCAAATATAATCAATAAAGATTGTGTAAATTGTATAGCTACCGGCGGTACAGCCGGAAGAAATTAAACAAACTGCCGTTTCTGTCTGGAGTTTGGACAGGATGGTGGTTTTGTCTATTTTCAATTCATGGGAAAGACGGTATCATGGCAGACAACGACTGGTATGAATCGCCATGAAAGGGGAAAACGTTAAGATGAAGATTCCTGACAGTTTGAAGCGTTACGGACTGGCCAAGGTATTTGATTACCTGGATAAAGACCCCATGACCAACATGAGCAAGGTGATGGAACTGGTCAATAAATTTGCGGGCAGCGAGCTGGAGCTGCAGCGTGAGGCATTTGACAATGCCATCAATGACCCCAATTCTCCCGCCCATCAGCTTATTGAAAAGGTATGGACCCAGACCGATTCCGATGTGCTCAAGACGGTGTTCAACAACTTCTTTGTCAACGCAAATCTGGTGGGCTGGCCCAAGCAGGAAAAGATGCGTGAGAAATACGGCTGCAACATTCCCTGGGCCATTCTGCTGGACCCCACCTCGGCCTGCAACCTGCACTGCACCGGCTGCTGGGCAGCAGAGTACGGCAACAAGCTCAACCTGACCTTTGACGACATTGACTCCATCATCACCCAGGGCAAGGAACTGGGAATCTATATGTACATCTACACCGGCGGCGAGCCTCTGGTGCGCAAGAAGGACCTGATTGCCCTGTGTGAGAAGCACAACGACGTGGCCTTCCTGTCCTTTACCAACGCCACCCTCATTGACGAGGAGTTCTGCCAGGACCTGCTGCGGGTGAAGAACTTTATCCCTGCCATCAGCCTGGAGGGCTTTGAGGAGGCCAACGACAGCCGCCGTGGCCAGGGTGTGTACCAGAAGGTGACAAACGCCATGGCCCTGCTGAAGAGCCACCACCTGCCTTTCGGTATTTCCACCTGCTATACCAGCGTCAACTACAAGGACATCACCAGCGATGAGTTTTTCAACAAGATCATCGACCTGGGGGCCTACTTTGTGTGGTTCTTCCACTACATGCCGGTGGGCAACGACGCCGCCCCCGAGCTGATGCCCACCCCCGAGCAGCGGGAGGAGATCTACCACCGCATCCGCCACCACCGGGCCACCAAGCCCATTTTCGCCATGGACTTCCAGAACGACGGCGAGTATGTGGGCGGCTGTATTGCCGGCGGCCGCCGTTACCTGCATATCAACGCCAACGGCGATGTGGACCCCTGTGTGTTCATCCACTACTCCGACTCCAACATCCATGAAAAGACCCTGCTGGAGTGCCTGCA
>CALWOK010000203.1 GCA_944383125.1 uncultured Flavonifractor sp. | reverse complement strand
GATGCAGTTCTTCGGGGCCCGGGCCAACCTGGCCAAGAGCCTGCTGTACGCCATCAACGGCGGCATGGACGAAAAAAAGGGTATCAAGGTGGTGCCCGAGATCCAGCTGGACACCGACGAGGTGCTGGCCTACCCCAAGGTGCTGGGCAACTACAAAAAAGTGCTCTCCTATGTGGCGGAGCTCTATGTGGACACCATCAACATCATCCACTCTATGCACGACAAGTACGCCTATGAGAGCAGCCAGATGGCCCTCCATGACACTCTGGTGGAGCGGCTGGCCGCCTTCGGGGTGGCGGGGCTGTCCATCGCTGCCGACTCCCTGTCGGCCATCAAGTTTGCCCAGGTACGCCCCATCCGGGATGAGAACGGCATCGCCGTGGACTTCCAGGTGGAGGGGGATTTCCCCAAGTACGGCAACGACGACGACCGGGTGGACGACATCGCTGTGGAGCTGGTGTCCTACTTCTCCGCTGAGCTGAAAAAGCACCCCCTGTACCGCAATGCCATCCACACCCTGTCGGCCCTCACCATCACCTCCAATGTGATGTACGGGAAAAAGACGGGGGCCACCCCCGACGGCCGCAAGGCGGGGGAGCCCTTCGCCCCCGGCGCCAACCCCATGCACGGCCGGGACAAGAACGGGGCTCTGGCCTCCCTCAATTCGGTGGCGAAAATCCCCTACCGGGCGGTATGTCAGGACGGGGTATCCAATACCTTTTCCATTGTACCCGCTGCCCTGGGCAAGAGCGGCGCCGAGCGGGTGGACAATCTGGTGTCCATTCTGGACGGCTATTTCCGCCAGGGAGCCCACCACCTGAATGTCAATGTGATGAACCGTCAGCTGCTGCTGGATGCCATGGAGCACCCGGAACAGTATCCCACCCTGACCATCCGTGTGTCAGGCTATGCGGTCAACTTTGCCCGGCTCAGCCGGGAACAACAGCTGGAGGTAATCAAGCGCACCTTCCACGACAGTATGTGAGCAAAAAACAGGGCCTGCTGCGCCATTGCAGCAGGCCCTGTTTTGGTTATTTGGATTCCTGCTCCCGCTGGGCCATGGCCTGAGCGATCGCCTGGAATTTGCCCGAAATATAGCCGTAGTTTTCCCGCTTGTGGGGCAGGGTGCAGCGGCTGCAATCCTTGATGCCGTTTTCCAGATAGGTGAAATTGCCTCCGCAGTCCCGGCCCAGCATATACAGGGGACAATAGCAGAAGAGACAGTTGAAGTCCTGCCCCTCCGGTATTTTGTGACAGGGGTAGTACTCACATTCCTTGTTGGCATAGAAGGCGTAGTGCTTACCTTCCCAGTAAGGCTTTTTTTCTTCCATACAGTACTCCTTTCTGCCGCGCAGCGGCCTGGTGGGGGAAGGGAACGACAATACTTCTGTGCTGCCCTGGTGTTACATAGGCTGTACCAACCAAGTACAGGAGGGATTGCCATGAAACTCATTTTGTTACGGCGAAAGCTGCTGGTGGCGCTGGCCTGCGGACTGGCGGCCCTGGCCATGTTCTGTGTGGTCAACTACCCGGCAGTGGTCAGTGCGGCTGCCACCAAACGGGAGCTGCCCATCTATTGTGTCCAGCGGGATCAGAATATGGTGTCCATTTCCTTTGATGCCGCCTGGGGCAACGAGGACACCCAGCAGCTCATTAACATTCTGGAACAGTATCAGGTAAAGGCCACCTTTTTTGTGGTGGGGGAGTGGGTGGACAAATACCCCGAGTCGGTGCAGGCCCTCCATGAGGCGGGACATGAGATTATGAACCACTCCAACACCCACGCCCACTATAACAGCCTGTCCACAGAACAGATCATTGCCGATGTGCAGGCCTGCAATGATAAAATTGAAGCCATTACCGGGGTACGGCCCACCCTGATCCGCTGTCCCTATGGGGAATATGATGACCATGTGATTGCTGCCATCCGCTCCATCGGCATGGAGCCCATCCAGTGGGATGTGGATGTGTCCCACACCAATTCAAGGGCGTGAGGGAACAGGGTCAGACCTCTTCCGGCTGGGCGGGCTGGGGTACGGCCCCCACGCCGACGGACAAGCCGTTGACCTCTACCCCCTCGCCTGCCGGCAGCAGCAGGTATTTCTGCCCGTCAATCACCCGGGTTTCCACCAGATAGCTCCGGTCGGGGTCCAGCTGGACGGTGGCGTCTGCCGTCTTGATTTCAAATTTTTTGCTGTCAATGAGATTGTCCGGGCTGAGAGCGGCGCCTGTGCCAAAATGGGTCTCGCAGGCCTGACGGAAGGCGTCGGCCCGCTCCGGAGAGAGGCCGCAGTCCAGCAAAATGTCCCCGATCTCCTGGACGGATACCTGGAGCTGCTCCGGGTTTTTGCTCTCCTTGTGCTGCTGGAGCTTGTCCCGCAGCTGCTCATGAATGGCCTGTACCACCTGAATGGTGCAGTCCTCTTCCAGCCCGTCCAGCAGGGCGGTGCGGAAGGCCTCCTTTTGCTCGGCAGCCGACATGGGGGGCTCGGTATGGAATACGGCGTCAATGAACTCCTGGTGCAGCTGGTCCGGCTTGCGGGCGTACAGCAGGGCGTTGTACAGGTTGGCGGCCCGGTCATCAAAGGCGGGGAAGAGGAAGCCCAGCTCAGGGGGAGTCACAATCTGGTTGGCCATGCAGCTGTGGAACTCATTGTCCCCGGAGAAAAAGCCCAGCTCCAGCTTGCCGTCCTTTACCGGACAGATGGCACATACGATGTAGGTATACACCTGGTCGGAGGCGTCAGCCTGAAGCTCGTCATCCTTCCCCTTGTGGGGGACGTCATAGGTATCATGGGCCAGGAGAATCAGATAATTGCTCTCCTCCAGATCCAAAGAGTTTATCACGGTCTGATAAAACTGCTCCCGGGCCTCGGCGTCCTTCAGGCCGGATTGGCGCAGCTGGGAGAGCAGCTTGTGCTCCGGGCTGTCGGCCACCTGCTGGGTGGAAAACACAATATCAATCAGATTGCGGCCCAGGGTGCCGGACAGGCTCTTTTTCAGCAGGGTCAGGTACTTTTCCACCTCTTCCTGGGGCATCTGGCCCAGGGACTCATCCAGATAGGAGATGACCTGTTTGTTGGTGTTGACATAACAGCCGTAAATGCGGCTGATGGCATTTTTCTCGGGGCGAAAACGGCGGCGCAGTTCACTCAGTTCCTTTGCTGTCATAGATAAACCCTCTTTTGTCGAAATTGCCGCTGGTAGTAATACCAGGCGGTCATTTTATTGTACCGGATGTTCCGGCGGGGTGCAAGTCCTAATCCTGCTGACCCAAGCATACAGTGGTGGAGAGATAGGGAGAACAGGTTGCTCTAAAGGGGGGAGAGAGTTGCGCATTACCCACATACACCCTCTGGATACCGCTCCGCCGGAGGAGCGGAAACAGGCCATGCAGCAGCGCTGCAAGGCCTGTCTGCGGCAGCTGGCCCGCCGCCAGAGAGAACAGCACCGGTGACGGGAGAAGGGGGTGGGGCAGTTGGATGCCATCTATGCCCGCCAGTCGGTAGAGAAGGCAGACAGCCTTTCCATTCAGGGACAGATTGACCTGTGCCGCCGGGAGACCGGGCCAGAGGTGCAAATCTATCAGGACAAAGGGTTTTCCGGGAAAAACACCAACCGCCCCGCCTTTCAGAAGCTGATGGAGGATGTGCAGGGGGGCGGTATCCGGAAAATTGTGGTGTACCGGCTGGACCGGTTTTCCCGCTCGGTGGCCGACTTCGGGCGGCTGTGGGAGGTGCTTCAGGCCCATCAGGTGGAATTTGTGTCGGTCCATGAGACGTTTGACACCGCCACCCCTATGGGCCGGGCCATGCTGAATATCATCATGGTCTTTGCCCAGCTGGAGCGGGAGACCACCGCCCAGCGGGTGCGGGACAACTATTACCAGCGGGTCAGGCTGGGGGCCTGGCCGGGGGGGCCGCCTCCCTATGGCTTTGACCTGGGCAGGCTGCAGGACAGCCGTGGAGGAACTGCCCCCGGTTTGGTGGCCAACGGGCAGGCCCCGGTGGTGGAGCGGATTTTTTTGGCCTACAGTATGCCGGAGGCCACCTTGGGCAGCGTGGCCCGGGTACTGAACGGAGAGCGGATTGCCGGACCACGGCGGCCGGTGTGGGACAATGTAACCCTGTCCCGGCTGCTCCACAGTCCCCTCTATGTCCGGGCAGACCAGGAGGTATGCCTGTATTACCAGGCCAAAGGGGTGGTCAGCGATATTCCTCCAGAGGAGTACGACGGAATGCACGGGCTGCTGCTCATCGGGCGGCGGGACCGGGGGGCGGGCAAGTACCGGGATGGGAAAGATCAGCACATCTCCCAGGCCAATCACCTGGGACTGATTGCCCCGGATTTGTGGCTCCAATGTCAGTACAAGCTGGATACCAACCGGCAGCTGGGCCGGGCGGGCAGCGGAAAGCATACCTGGCTGTCCGGCCTGCTGAAGTGTATGGGCTGCGGCTACAGCATCAAGGTCAACCGGGAGGGGGAGCGGTACTATCTGCTGTGCAGCGGGCGCTCCAATCTGAAGGTGTGCAGCCAGTCCATCCGGGTGGATCTGCGTACCCTGGAGGCGTGTGTGGCGGAGGAGCTGGAGCGGCTGTTGGAGGAGTGTCCCCTTCCGGAGGAACGGGGAGGCCCCACCGGGGTGGAGCTGGCGCTGGAGGAGGTGGAGCGGAAGATCAACCGGCTGATGGATGCCCTGGCAGAGAGCAGCACGCTGACCATGGCGTATGTGAACCAGGCCATCGGGCGGCTGGAAAACCAGCGGGCCAGGCTGCTGGAGCAGCAGCGTACACCTCAGGAAGAGAACATACAAAAAGGGACAAAGCTCCGGTTTGGCGCTTTGTCCCTGGAAGAGAAAAAGATGGTGGCGGCCCAGTGGATTCAGGAAATCCGGCTGGGCGGGGAGGAGGTTCAGGTGCTGTGGTATCTCTAGTCCTCAGGTGTCCAGCACAACAGACTGGTAGGCCTCCTGGCGCTTGCGCATCCGCTTCCAGCTGAGATAGCCATAAATATCATTGAAGAAAAAGGCGGCGAAGCACACCACCACCGACAGATACCCGATGTGCTGCACACTGGCCAGCAGCCATAACACGATGAGCACCAGGTCGTTGGCAGCATAGGCCAAGGCATAGAACTCGCTGCGGCAGGCGGTGAGATAGACCGCCAGAAAGCTGGTGGCTACCGACACAGTGCTGGGAATCAGGTTGGCGGTGTGGAAGTAGGACAGGATAAAGTAAAAACAAATGGTAATTGATGCGGTAAGAATTACCATCAGGAATGCTCCGATGGGAGAAAGCCGCTTGACTGCCACCTGGGATTTGCTCCCCGCAAAGGGATGGTGCAGCCAGGTAATGAGGGAGACCAGCGCCATGGGAGCGGTCATGCCCACATAGGTAATCATCTCTCCGTAATACCGCTGCTCAAAGGAGAGGTAGCCATACATAAGACTGAACAGAATCATCAGCACCTGGGATACAGGATGTCCCTTGGCGGTAAAGATCAGGGAGGTAATGCCGGTGACCGAGGCCAGCAGGGTCAGATAATTTTGCCGGTCAAACAGGAAAAAAGAGCCTGCAATCAGCACGACAGAAATGCTCCATAGCAGCCATTCCGTTTTGGAGAAATAGCTCAAATATTGTTTCATCGGTTCCTCCTGGCAGCCATTGAAGATTCAGGAATGGGATGGGACGGCTGTCATTGTACCTGATCCTGCACCGTCTGTCAATGACGAAGCCTGCTCGACGGCCGGCTGGTTTCATGCTATACTAGGGCCAGCTTCCGATACAGAGAAGGGAGGAGGACGCATGAAGCTGCGGGAGACCTATACCTGTCCGCTGGAGCTGGTTCATGACATGATCAAAGGGAAATGGAAACCCATTATACTGTGGCGGCTGCGCTTTGGAAAGACCACTCTGGCCCAGCTGGAGCGGGATATTGAGGGCATTACCCAGAAAATGCTGCTGGAGCATCTGAAGGAGTTGATGGAGTTTGAATTTGTGGAGAAGGAGGTGGCCGGCGGCTATCCTCTCAAGACGGAATATATGCTGACCAAACCCCATGGAGAGCGCATTCTGGAGGCACTCAAAATCATGCAGGAGCTTGGCATTGACTATATGATGCGCCACGGGATGGAAGAGCCGCTGCGGGAACGGGGACTGCTGTAAGCCTATGCCCACAAAAAAGTGGGTAATTTACCTTTGGGCAAAACCCTGCTATGATATCCCCACCAAATAACATAAGGAGGGTTTTCCCATGAAAATAACCAGCCATGGTATTGTAAACGGCGTCATTGAAGATCGTTTTGGAAAGCACGGCACCCAGCACAATGAAAACGGTATGCCTACCTACTCTTTGCCCCTGGAAATTCTGGAGGCCCCCCAGGGTACCAAGAGCTTTGCCCTGTTTCTGGAGGATAAGGATGCCTGCCCTGTGTGCGGTGGTTTTTCCTGGGTCCATTGGGTGGCGGCCAACATTACCCGCACCAAGCTGGAGGAAAATGACAGCCAGGCTCATGCAGATTTTGTTCAGGGCCTGAACAGCTGGGTCAGCATCCAGGGCGGACAGCAGAGCCATGCCCTCTCAGCCTGCTATGGCGGGATGGCACCCCCCAATGAGCCACATACCTATGAGCTGCACGTCTATGCGCTGGATACGCTCCTGGATCTGAAGGACGGCTTCTGGTTCCATGAAATGTTCCGTCAGATGGAGGGACATGTTCTGGAGCAGGCTACTATTAAAGGAGTGTACCGGAATTGAGCTGGCTGGAAGCGCTGATGCTGCTGTGCTTTGGAGCGGCATGGCCGTTTTCCATCGTGCGCTCCTGGAAATCACGCTCCACCCAGGGAAAAAGTCTCTTTTTCCTGTTGGTGCTTATCCTGGGCTACCTGGCGGGGATTGCCAACAAACTGCTCTATCATTTTGACGCAGTGCTCTTTCTGTATCTGCTGAATGTGCTGATGGTTTCTGCCGATGCGGTTCTCTGGCTGCGCAACCGGCGGTATGAAACTGCCCATGCTTCCCAGACATCCCCGGAAAAAGCTCCCACCCATTAACAGAATAAAAACGGGAGATCTGCCCCCAAGGACAAGTCTCCTGTTTTTATTGCATATTTATTATCGTTCAAAACGGCTATGGGGGAAGCTGGCTCTATTGCCATAAGGACTTTTATGTACCCGAAAAACCGTGGGCTATGTTTCCGAGCGCAGGGTATACAAAGTATTTTGTCCCTGGCAATGCCGAATTGACGGACAGAAGGACAACAGAAGATGTGAAACGGAAAACCCCCGGAAAACCGCAGTTTTCCGGGGGTTTCTTGTATAATTTTAGCGCTTGCTGAACTGGGGAGCACGACGGGCAGCCTTGAGGCCGTACTTCTTACGCTCCTTCATACGAGGATCACGGGTGAGGAAGCCGGCAGACTTGAGGGCGGCACGGAACTCGGGGTTGACCTGCAGCAGGGCACGGGCGATGCCGTGACGGATGGCGCCG
>CALWOK010000202.1 GCA_944383125.1 uncultured Flavonifractor sp. | reverse complement strand
GGGGAGCCGGAGACGCTGCCGGAGGGCTGGCCGCCGCCGCAGCCGGACAGCAGCGACAGGGACAGGGATACCCCCAGGGTCAGTGCAAGAGTTCGCTTTGCTTTCATGATGATCTCTCCTTTTCTTTTTTATCAAATGCTGTTTGCAAGGACTGTATCATAGACCCGGATGCCGTATACCGCCCCCGGGCTGCCGCCCCAGGTGCGCTTCAGCTCCAGCTTCAGGCTGTCCGTCCGGGTGTTCTCAGGCAGCACAAGCACCGCCATCCGTTTCCAGTTGTCCTGGATATCCCAGTATTTCACCCACTGGCCCTCCTGTCTCAGCCATAGTGTGAAATCCCGGACCAGCTGGGGCGGCATGCCTTCCCGCCCGGCAAACAGATGGCTGGGGGCAATGTGCTGTGTCCGGGTACTGGGCAGCTCCATGGACAGATCGGGGTCAAAATAGACGCGCACTTCCCGGATGGGGCGGGACTGCTTCCAGGTCAGTGTGGCCCACTGCTCCTTGTTGTCGGCAGGCACCCAGGCGTTGGGTCCGTTCCAAGGGCGGTTATAGGGTTCTGTCAGATGTTCCCCTGTGTAAAGCCCCTCCAGGCGGAGCACTGGGGTATGGTAATGGGGATCTGTGGGATATCCCATCAGCACGCCCGGCAGCTTCAGCTTGCTGGTGGCCAGAACCACCCCGGGCGCCGGCTCCAGCATCAGTGTGCAGAAGCCCTGCTCCACTTGGGGTACCGGGAGGGAAACGCAGCTCTCCCCTTTCCGGACCGGCAGGGAGAGCTGCCCCACCGGCTGACCGGGACAATACCGGGACGGCAGCGGCGAGAGATACCAGGTACCGTTCAGGGTGGTATCCTCTGCTGCCGAAAGCCACAGTCTGGCGGTGCTCAACCGGCCGGGTACGGTGAGGAAGATCTGCTGATCTGCCGGAAGTCCCGCTCCATCCGCCGGGCAGACTCCCGACCAGACAGAACTGACCGCCGTCTCTGCCTCCCGGCCCAACTCATGGCTGTCTTCCATCCAGGTAAAGAGCAGCATATCCTCCCGCTGGAGCAGCTGTTTTGCCTGACGAACGGCCTGGGTTGGCATCTGGCTGGTATCGGCGCCCAGACGGTTGCAGACACAGGCCAGGGTGGCCGCTGCCTGCCCGGACAGGGCGCAGGTGTTCATCACACGGGAGGAGAAAAACACCTCCCGGCTGACGCCGATATCCCGACCGGCAAAAAACAGGTTTTTCACCGTGGGATGGTAGAGACAGGAAAAGGGGATCTCATAGATGTTCACCGGCACCTGGACACAGCTGTCCTCCTGGGTCTGAAACCCTTCTGACGGATGGTCATCCATGTACCAGCCGCCGTAAAAAGCACCGTCTTCCCTGTTCGCTCCTGCCAGCAGCTCCCGGCGGGTCAGGATATGAGCGCCGTCCAGCCGGCGGGACTCCCGCTTTCCCGGAAAACTCCCCACCCATTCCAGGGTAAGGTGTCCGGCGTCAAATTTTCCGCTGTTTTTGATGTAGTTCCAAACGCCCATCACCAGCCGCCGCAGCTCCATGCCGGTGCTCTGGTGTTCTTCAATGGTATCGCCCAGGCCGCCATACTCAAACCACCAGTAGTCACTGCCGCTCTGTTTTTCATTGACCACTCTGCCGCCCCGATTGATCAGGCCCTCCACCACCTCCATGGAATAGGCGTAGCGGGGTGGGACAAAGGGAACCGGATGGTCTGTATGGCGTACATAATAGAAGATGGTATTGCCCAGCAGTCCGTTGACAGCCTCCCCAGCATCGTCGTTGCTTTCACCGGAAAAGTGGGCCTGTCCCACGGAATAGGGAACGCCGGCATAGTAGCCCAGGGTTCCGTCACCGGTACAGTCGATGTACCAATCTGCGGCAATGTCCCAATGGATCTCGCTGCCCAGCTGGACCCCCCTGACGCTTTTGATCCGATCCTGCTCCATGGTCAGGCTGCACAGCTCCGTGTTGAGCAGCAGCGTGATGTTCGGCTCGGCAAGCACCTCATCCAACTGCACATCGTCCCAGAACACCGGATTGCCGTCCCCGTTAATGTACTGGTTGCGCATTTTCAGCTGGCCAAGGACGCCCATTTCCTCGCTAAACAGGTTTCCCGCTCCGGTAGCGCCCCGCATCCATACCCGGATCTCGCTGCTGGAGTTGCCCCCCAGCACGGGCCGGTTGCCTGCCAGCACCACCGGCATGCCCAGTCTGGCGGCGGCCAATGCGGCACACACACCGGCCGGTCCTGCACCGGCAACAAGGACCTTGGTTCGTAACGCTTTCATCGGACTTGCACCCCATCCAAGAATACTGCATTTTCCTGCTAGGCGCTTTTTTCTTTTCACAAAAAACCGCCCTGTTTTTTCCTCTGTTTTGTTGCTTAGAGCCAAAAAACTTCTTAGTTTTCTAAAGCATACCAGTTGTTGGGATAAAAATCATTGAATTTTCTGCATAATATCTGGATTATTTTGCTCTATCTATTGACTTGGGTCCAGGCAGCCCGTATGCTAGAGAAGCAGGAGGGATGCATATGGGACAATATGAGCAGATCGGTCAGTACTTCTCCTTTTTGCAGCGCAGATATCATCTGCAGATCTGCATCAAAGATTACTGCGGGTTTATTCCCATCAACCGGGATCTGGATGAGGTGCTCCGTCCGTTTCTGGCTCATACCAATCCCTTTTGTATGTACATCAAGTCCGATATTGCACAATATCACAACTGCCAGCTGATGATCCGGAAAATGCACCGGAAGTGCCAGTCCTGCGAGGGGTTTTTTGGCTTTTGTCATGCCGGCCTGGGGGAATATGTGATTCCCATATCCTACGAGGGCAATCTGCTGGGTTCCATCAATCTGGGGTTTTTCCAGACCGAGCCGGAACAGACCTGCCGGCGGATTGCTCAGGTATGCGGCCAGTCTGCCCTTCTGGAGGAGGAAACTGCACAGAAACTCTACCGGGAGAACATCAGGACAGCCGACGTAGATCTGGAGTCTGTCCTGCCCGCTTTCCGCATGGTGGCGGAATATCTGGGCTATACCTACAGGGAACTGCGGGAGACTCATCAGGTGGAGCGGCTGGCCAACCGCTATTACAGCTCCAGCGAGGACACCATCATCTCCCACGCCATTGAGCATATCCGGCAGCACTACAACCAGAAAATCACCGCCCGGCAGTTGGCCGACTGCTGCCACTGCAGCACCACCTATCTGAGCCGGGTATTCAAAAAACGCACCGGGGTGAATATCAATATTTATATCAATAAAGTACGCATCGAAATCTCCAAGCACGACCTGCTGATGAGCGCCTCCTCCATTGCAGACATTGCCCTCAACTCCGGTTTTAACGATCCCAATTATTATTGCCGGGTGTTCAACCAACTGACCGGAATCTCCCCCTCGGAATTCCGCCGGCGGTTCCACAAGGTGCTGCCGGGGATGCCGCACTCCGACTTGTAAGCGCAGGCCCCCCATTTGGCAGCGTATGTCCAAATGGAGGGCCGTTTCTTTTACATCTGTACAGGCTTTTTATCCCCCAGGCTGCGGCGGATCTCAGGCATATACTTTTCCACATCCATCATCAGTACCCCAATGAGCAGCACCACGCTGATGATGGCGCCCAGCCAGCCGTAGTCAAACCGGATGGCTGCAATGACGGAAGCGGGCTGCTCAATCATAGGAGGCAGCGCACCCATAGGCCCTTCGCCCCCCTCCAGAGGAGGCAGGGCATCCAGAGCAGGCTGCACATAGCCGGCCGCCGCCAGAATCCAGGCGGTACAGGCAGAGCCGAAGCCGATACCCACCTTGGAGCCGATGGACTGGGAGGAGGCCATCAGGCCCTCGGAACGCACGCCGAATTTCCACTCGCCGTAGTCAGCGGCGTCGGCACAGAAGGCGTACAGACCGGCAAACATGGGGCCGATGCCAACGGCACGGATGATGGTACCCACAGCCAGTCCCACCGCATTGTTGAGAATGGAGGAGACGGTGGCCATGGTATTCCGATCCTTGAAATTCCGGGTCATCCGGGCCAGCAGGGCGGCATGGGAAATGCCGAAAATGGTGTAAACAATACAGTTCAGGAAGATATAGGTGATATAGGCGTAGATCAGCTTGGCAGTATGATCCCAGCCCTGGGGTACATTGAGGATCAGAATGATGCCAATGGTCATCAGGGGAGCAGACAGCAGCAGCCAGGGACGGGCCTTACCCAATTTGGTGTTGGTTTTGTCCACCAATCCACCCATGATCAGGTCGGTCACACCGTCCAGCAGGCGGCAGATCACAAACATGGTACCGATGGCAGCTGCGGCAATACCCGCTGTATCCGTGTAGTATCCCAACAGGAAGGTGGCCATTAGTCGGCATATTTTCCGCAGATCTCATCGATCCACTTACATACTTCGCCGGGATAATCTGCTTCGCTGTGGGGCTGGTCCCATACCAGAGCGTAGTCCACACTGCCTGCGCCGACGTTGGCCAGCTTGACTGCCAGAGCCATGGAGATAGACAGGGAGGTATCTGCATCGCTGGCCCCCACCCGAATGCGGTAGTGGGCAGCCTGCGCACTGCGCTCCACGGTACCGATAAAATTCATGGGGTTAAGCAGCCACACTCTGCGGGCCAGCTGCGTATCCTCATCCACAGAGGCAAACCCATGATACCAGCGCTCAAAGTCCTGAGGAAACTGCTCTTTCAAGGCCAGAATGGCGGGAGCGATCTGTTGGCAGAAGTGGACATAGTCCTGCTCCGGTGTGCCGAAAGCCTGGTTCTCGCCGCTGTCGCAAGGCAGCTTGTCAAAGGAGGTGCAGGGCTTCATTCTCCGCCGGTGGGAAAGCACATAGTCATCCAGGCTGGTGATGCGGGCATGCCTGCCGTCCCAACTCAGCCAGGCCCGTTTGTCTTTGCCTGGCACCTCCACCATGGGCGGCTGAAAGACCGGCAGTTCCATTCCTCTGGGGGGACGGCTCATCAAATCTCCCAGGCTCATGGGCGGACGCTCTCCCTCCGGCGGACAGTCCAGGGCCATGCCGGGGCCGGCATGGTGCATACCGGGGTCCCGGCCCGGCTTCGGGGGCTTGGGCGCAGGCACCCGGGTCATATAGTCCCCTCTGAGATATTGCTCCGGGGTAAATGGCTCCAGTCCCTTCTCCGCACGGTCCAGGAATTTCTCTGCGGAGGATTCCAGCAGCTGCATGAGGTAGTCATATCCGCTGCCGCTGCGTCCATCCTCTCCCAGCACCAGAGATTTGCCGCTCTCCGGATGGCGCAGGCCCAGGCCGTTGAAGTAATCCACATAGGCCCGGGAGAGCAGCCCGGACAGGGCCTCCTTGAAGGGGGTCATGGTTTCTGCCGGTCCGGCGGGAGAGTCCTCACAGGTCTTGTCCGCCCGGAACATCCACTCATAGGCCAGGTCGGCGTGCTCCAGATCCACAATGGGGCAGTAGATCTGGGCGGCAAAGACCCGGTCGCTCTCCTCCATGAAAGCGCCGTTCTCCTCCAGATAAGGGATGTAATTGGCATTGTCTCCGGTGACTGCCAGCAGGGTGCTCATGGCGCCGCCAGCACTCCATCCCACTGAAATAACCTTGTCCCAGTCTCCGGGCAGACAGCTGCGGTTGTGGCGGAGGAACCGCAGAGCGGTCTTGATGTCCACCAGACTGGCCGGTCCCTTCCCTGCCAGCGCTCCCTGAGCATCCCGGGATTCCCGTCCGCGGCAGCCGCAGCTCACATAGATCAGTCCGTGATCCAGGTATTGCTGGGCATAGCACCGGGGTCCGTCCAGCCACACATGGGGCATCTGCATATACCCCGCCGAGTTGTTCTCAAACACCACAGGCACCTTGGCCGCCTGGGGTGCAAAGCTGCCGTCGGCATTGCGCAGCGCCCGGGGAACAAAGATGCTCAGCCGCTGGAATTTGGGTACCCGGGCTTTTGCGGTGTACAGCACGTCCTCCAGACACCAGCAGCCATGCTTCTCGTCCAGGATCCACCGGTCTGCGCAGTCTTTCAGTTCCATGGTGGTATTTGTTACCGGAATATGCTCCTTCATGGAATCATCCTTTCCAATTCATACATCAGTTGATCGCTGCTCTCCAGAATTTCGGGCAGATCATCTTTGGAAAACCGCTCAAAATGCACGCCGCAGCGCACGCATACCGGCGCCTTCAGCCGTCCGGCCAGATACTCAGCCCAGCGGCAGCTCAGCAGGGCATCCCTGTGTCCTGCCCGCTGTATTGTCTGCACGCCGTCCGCTCCGGCCAGCGTCACTGCCCCTACATGGCTGCGGTCCCCCCCATAGAGGCCGATATCCCAGCCCTCTCCCAGCTGTTCAGCCCGGGCCAGCAGAGGCTTGCCCATACAGGTGGTCTGTACGGTCATGCCATCCCCTCCCATCGGCAAAAGCCCGGGGTGTCAATGCCAAACTGGTCCAGCAGCTTGCCCACCATATGGTGGGTCATCTCCTCCACCGAATCCGGCCTCTGGTAATAGGTCAGCATGGGCGGCACGATGGACACCCCCATCCGGCTCAGCTCATAGAGGTTGCGCAGATGGATGGGAGAAAAGGGGGTTTCCCGGGGGGCCAGCACCAGCTTGCGCCCCTCCTTCAGCGTCACGTCTGCCGCCCGCAGCAGCAAGTTGTCCGAATAGCCGCTGACAATTCCGGCCGCCGTTTTCATGCTGCAGGGTACCACCAGCATTCCGTCGGTACGGAAGCTGCCTGAGGCGGGACAGGCTCCAATATCCCGATTGTCATAGAGCACATCCGCCAGCCCCTCCAGCGTATCTATGCCGCACTCCTGGCGCAGGGTGAGGCTTCCGCCCCGGGTCAGTACCACATGGGTCTCCACCCCTGCCGCCCGCAGGGTGTTCAGTACCCCCAAGGCCAGGGGCGCCCCTGAAGCGCCGCTGATCCCCACAAGTAATCGTTTTGCCATACCCCGCTCCTTATTTCAGCCAGTGGTCAGGATCGACCTCCAGAAACTGCGCCCGGCGGAAGCGATCCTTCAGAGGAAAGGGTACGGTACAGTCAAAAATGGTTTTACAGGAGATCCCCCGGTCCAGAATGGAGGGCGAGTAGGCCGGATCAGAGCTGGGATCCAGGGGATGGCAGCGCACACCTGGAATGGTGATGATATCCCGATCCCCCTGGAAGCGGGTATTCATAGCCCAAAGCACATCGCTGCTGTCGAAAATATCCACATCCTCATCCACCAGAATGACATGCTTCAGCTCAGGGAAAGCGGAGAAGGCCAGCAGAGCGGCCTGGCGCTGCTTGCCCTCATCGGTGGACACGGTCTTGCGGCACTGGAGCACAGCCATATACTTGCCGCCTCCGGCGGGATGGGCGTACACATTGGTCACTTTTCCCGGCAGGGCCTTTTCAATCATGCCCAGAATGCTGGCTTCCGTGGGGATACCCGCCATGGAGACGTGCTCTCCGGAGGGTCCGATGCAGGTCTGCATGATGGGATGCTTCCGGTGCGTCACCGCCTTTACCTGGATGAGCCAACATACGCTGGAGGCCGGGCCGTTGTAGCCAGGAAACTCGGGCATGGCATAGCCGGTGTGGGAGTTCTGGTCCTCCTGGACCTTGACCCCGGGGACAATCTCCCCTTCAATGACATACTCGGCGTTGGCGATGCAGTTTTCCGGAATGGTGACACAGCGGTGCAGCCGTACCGGCTCCCCCCGCAAGGCCCCGGCAATGGACAGCTCATTAAAGCCCAGAGGGGTGGTAGGCGGCTCAAAGCAGCTGGTCACGGAGATGGCCGGGTCCACTCCAATGGAAATGGAGATGGGCAAGGGACGCCCCAGCTCGGTTGCCCGCTCGGCCATAGCTCCGATGTGGCGGGAGCCGGGCTGAAGGAAGATGGACAGCTGATCCCGTCCCTGAATGCACATGCGGTGGATGGTCACGTCGCTCAGCCCTGTGTCCGGGTGGGTGGCGTAGCACATGCCCAGCGTGATGTAAGGCCCGGCATCCACCGGGGTATTGGTGGGAGCAGGTACCAGCTTGTGGAGGTCAAAGGATGGGTCAGAGGCCAGGTGAATCACCTGCTGGCAGGGGGCCTCCTCCTCCGTCACCACCGGATTGATGGGATGGGCGGCGCAATGGCACAGCAGCTTGCCCAGCTCCTGAGGCTCACAATCAAACAGGGCAGCCACCCGTTTCCGGGTACCCATCAGCCCAATGACAACCCGGGCATCGGGGTGGCCGTTGATACAGTTGAACATCATGGCGGGGCCTTCGCTGTTGGTGGGGCGCATGACAGTTCCTCCCGCCCCCACATGGCGGTATACGCCGGACAGCTCTGCCGCCGGGTCCACCGGCACATCCGTTTCCACCAGCTGTCCCGGCATCTGGCGCAGCTTCTCCAGAGCGGAGCGCAAATCGGTAACTTTCATATGGTTCTCCTTATAGTCTGGTATCTGGCAGGCCGCAGAACGGATCCACAGGGCTGATTCCCTGGAAGGGCGAGCGGCCCATCAGCTTGTCAATGGTAAGGGTGATGGTGTCCCGGGTGGCAGTATAGGCATTGATATAGGTCTTGACCCGGGGGACGTCCTGAAGGTGATAGGGGTTGGCCAGGGAGACAAACACGCTGACCTCCTCATGACAGAACCGGGGGACATTCAGGGCGTGCTTTGGACTCCAGGGAATCCGGATGGTTGTCTGATTGCTGTACTGCTCAAAATTGGCCAGATAGAGGGTGAGCCGGTCCTTGGGTAAGTGTGAAGTTCCATGCAGCTCGTCTGCCTGCCAATCGTAGACTGTCACCTGAAACCCCTGCTGTTCCAGATAGCTGCTGGCAATTTGGGTCACGCTGCCGTCCCGGATGGCATCCTTTCCCAAAGGCATAAGCAGGATATGGGGGTAGCGCTGGGGCGTCATGGGCAGCGCTTCAGGCTGGAGCTGTTTCACCAGGGTACTGTCAGCACCTCTCCTGCCTCTGCTTTGTCCCCGTTCCCCTCCGGAGCAGGTATGGGGGTATGGGTCTGTACCTGCTCCACGTTCTGGCTGCCGGCAGGCGTTTTCTCTCCTCCGCAGCCCGTCAGCCCCAGGGCCAGACCAATCGTCAGCACAACAGAAATCCATCGTTTCATCTTTCTCACTCCTTATGGAAATAGGGTCAGCAGATCGTGAAGTTGGACAATGGAACGGTCGGTCTGCTCACATCCCGCTCCTTCTCCCAATCCGACAGCCAGCATACCGGCGGACTTGGCAGCCTGAATACCGGCAGGCGCATCCTCCACCACCGCACACTCCCGGGGCGGGAGCCCCAGCCAGTCCGCCGCTTTGAGAAAGACCTCCGGGTCCGGCTTGGAGCGGGTGATGTTGGTACCGTCGGACACCGCCTGAAACAGACCGGACAGCTGGGTATAGGTCAGAATGGCCTTGGTATTTTTGCTGGAGGAGCCTACCGCCAGATCATACTCTCGCTGGTGCAGCTGGCGCAGCGTATCCCGCACCTCCGGCTCTACGCTCTGGGGGGTCATCTGACGGAGCAATTTCCGATAACATGCGTTTTTCTCCTGGGCCAGTTCTTCCTTTTCCGTCTGGGTAAAGGTTCTGCCCTGCCATCCCTCCAGAATGATGTCCAGGCTCTCCATCCGACTGACACCCCGCAGGCGGTTGTTGATGGTGCGGTCAAAATAGATGTTGAGCCGGTCGGCCAGTATCTTCCAGGCCTGGTAATGGTACTCGTCGGTATGCACCAGCACGCCGCCCAGATCAAAGATGATCCCTTTCATTGGCTCGTTTGCCCTCCCCTTACAGATACTGCATCAGGAAAGCAAAGACCCGGTCCATGTTTTCCCCCTGGAAGAACCGCTTGTCCTCATGATCGGCTCCCTCCAGCGGGAGGTACACCACTTTGTCGCCAAAACCCCTGGCGGTCAGGTCGGCGACAAACTCCTCACTCTGGCCCCAGGGTACCAGATGGTCGGCCGTTCCATGCTGTACCAGCAGCGGGGCCATATCCGGTCCGGCATAGGTACCGGGATAAGCGGCCTTCAGCAGCTCCTCCGGCGCTTTGTCCAGGGAACAGCCCAGATACTTGCTCTCGGGCATCTGTTCCGGATCAGGCGATACCTGGCTCACGCCGTTCTCCCTGGCCTGCCGCTGCATGGTCTCAAACCGCACCGGACCAAACTGATCTACCGCAGCCTTGACATAGGGCTGCACGCCGCCAGCCTCTGTCTCACCGGGAAACTGTCCGTTGGGTACATTCATCCCCAGCATGGCGGCCAGGTTTCCGCCGGCAGAGCCGCCGATGACGGCAATGCGTTCCGGGTCAATCTGGAATTCCTTCCCCCGTTCCCGGATAACACGCACCGCCTGCCGGCAGTCCAGCACGGCGGCAGGGAATACCGCCTCACCTGATACACGGTACTCAACCGAGGCCACCGCCATCCCCCGGTGCAGGGCTTTCAGGTAGGCGTCCAAGTGGTCGTCCCGCTTATCGCCAAAGGCAAAGCCGCCGCCGTGAATATGGATAAGCAGCGGAAAAGGTCCCTCTCCCTCCTGGGGGAGATAGAGGTCAAAGCACTGCCGTTTGCTGTCCTGTCCATAGGGTACATCTAAAAATTTGCGCTTCACCCAGCTGATATCCGCCATGGGCGGGGCCCATTCCGGATGATCGGGCAGCACAGGGGTCATGGGACTCATATGATGTTTCCTCCTGTTTCTCAAGACAACCGGTTCTCCACAAGGACCGCAGCCGCCGGTTGTCTATTTCGTACTGCTTTTTTGTTCCGTTTCCATCTTACTTTGTACGTTCTTGACAGGCAATTCCATTTGCAGTACAATTTATTCCATATCAGAATAAGTATTGTGGCCTTCCACAAAACACGCAGGAGGGTTTTATGAATATAGCCTGGTTTCGTGAATTTGTTGTGCTGGCAGACACCCGAAACTACCTGGAGGCTTCGGAGCAGCTCTTCATCGGACAGTCCACCCTCTCCAAGCACATCCGTGCACTGGAGGACGAACCCTTCATCACGTTGGAGGAGAACAGCAAGCTCCACAGTCTTTTCCGGTCGACCTGCCTGCGCATGAGTTTTTTCCCTAAAATTCCCTTTACTTGCAATGAGGTGGGCAGTATTTTGGATCTTGTTTCCCAGGGGGCCGGGGTAGCCCTGCTCATGCGGGGTCACACCGTTCGCCCCAAAGCGGGCAATTTCCAGGAACAGCAGCCCTTTCTGGTCAAGCCGCTGATCCCCCGGATGTTTACCCAGCTGAATCTCTGTTACCTCAAAGCGTCGCCCCTTTCTCACCCGGCCAAAATGTTTCTGGACTGTGCGGCCTCCTTTGATTCAGAACAGAGGCCCTGATACAGCAAACCGGGCCTGCCGCATATGCGGCAGGCACGGTAAGGCAGAGGATTATATCTGTCCCTTCCACACGCTGGCCAGAATATCCTTAAGTACCAGCAGTGCGTCGGTATGGGAATAGCCGTACTCTGCCCGCAGCCGGGTCAGCATCTCCTTCAGTGCTGGGGCGTAATCCTGGATGCACACGGTTTTCTGATAGGCTGCCAGCACCGGGTACTTCCTGCTCCACACCTGATTCCAATCTATTCGGGCCTGGGCCTCATCGCTGATGCTTTCAATCATCTGCTGGGCCTGCTGCTCCTCAAAGTGATATTCAATCAGCTCATCCAGGGTCATATGGTAGAGCATCGCCAATCCTTTGGACTGTCGGATATCAGGCAGCGTCTCATCTGTCTCCCATTTTGAGATGGTCTGACGGCTGACCCCCAGTTTTTCAGCCACCTTTTCCTGTGAAAGCCCCCTCTTTTTTCGTGCGTGATACAAACTTCTGCCCAGACTCATTTTACTCCCTCCTGCATGACCATTTCTGCCATTGAGTATACCGTCCAGGACACAAAAAATCTACCAGGGACAGCTGACGCTTTCGCCCGGAATGTGAACACATTTCCTCGGCCCAGTTCAGGCACAACAAAACGATGCGTCAGGCCGCAAGATACGGGCCTGACGCATCTGATCTGTATGGGTGATGAAGTTGCTGAGAGGGTACAGAAGAGACAGCTTATCCCTTCTTATAGCCGCACTTGGGGCAGACACCCTTCTCATTCAGAGCGATGCCGCACCAGGGGCAACGGTCGATCTGGTTTTGGGTGGTAAATTCCGCAGAGGCGGCGTTGACGCCACTGGTAAAGGTGAGCTTGGCAATGTTCAGCTTGTCCTTGAGCAGATCATAGACAATCTTGATCATGCCCTCCACCGTCATGGTCTCCTTGGTGACAACCAGGCGGCATTCCGGATAGGCTGTGGCCAGTTCGGTCTTGAAGGCGGGACCCTTCATCTGGTTCTGGGGAGCGCCATCCCGGATTCCCTGCTCCTCATAGACCTTCAAAATGGCGGGCAGCAGGGGGTCATCTTCCCGCAAAATCAGGGCATGGTCAAAGTTTTTCAGAACTTCCCAGGCGGTTTTTTGAATTTCATTACAGGGGAACACCATATTGACGCCGGTGTTCACGGTGTCTTCCACTTCGATGGTCAAAACGCCGGTGTGGCCATGGAGATACTGTGTCTCGCCCTTAAAGCCGTAAAATCTGTGGGCGTACTGCAGGTCCAGGGTTGTGATGCTTCTCATGTTAAAAACCTCCTTATAATTTGATTGACCAGTCTTACGACCTGTCTGTGTGGTATTCTGTGTTGCTTTTGTCCGGCAGCAGAGACGCCATGTTCACTGACATGGGAAGCGGCCCACTCAAAAGCCTGTCTGCCGCTTCATCCCTGCTGCTTGCTGTTAGTATAGCTGAACATTACTCCTGCTTCTGTGATAGAATCACCAAAGCAACCTGCCGGCGGAATGGGGAATTCCGCTTTTCATCCTGTGTCATTGACAGCAAAGGTCCCTTCCAGTATACTGACAGCACCGAAAGGAGGGGTATACAATGACCTTTCAGAACTACTTCCCCATCTGGGACAAGCTCCATCCCCAGCAGCAGCGCCAACTGCTGGATGCGCTGGTATTTCGATCCGTCCAACGGGGTACCACCCTTCATAACGGAAGCATGGACTGCACCGGGCTTCTGCTCATCAAAACCGGACAGCTCAGAGCTTATATCCTCTCTGACGAGGGCCGGGAAATTACCCTTTACCGCCTGTTTCAACGGGATATGTGCCTGTTTTCTGCGTCATGTATGATACGCTCCATTCAGTTTGAGGTCACTATCCAGGCGGAAAAGGACACCGAGCTATGGGTTATCCCACCGGAAGTCTACCAGGCTCTGCTGGAGGAGTCTGCGGTGGTTGCCAATTATACCAACGAGCTGATGGCCAGCCGGTTTTCTGAGGTAATGTGGCTGATGGAACAGGTCATGTGGAAAAGCATGGACAAGCGGGTGGCCGCCTTCCTGCTGGAGGAAGCCTTGATTGAAGACACCTGCCAGTTAAAGCTCACCCATGAAGCCATCGCCAACCATCTGGGGTCCCACCGGGAGGTTATCACCCGGATGCTGCGCTATTTTCAGAGCGAGGGGATTGTCAAGCTCTCCCGGGGCATGGTAACGATTCTGGACACCTCCAAGCTGGAGTGCCTGCGGGATTAGGCGCCTTCAGGGACGGTTTCCATGTTTTACCTGACAGATCAACTGGGTCATGGTACCCATGGGGCAGTAGACGCACCAGCTGCGGGGCTTGAAGAGCACCATGGTGACAAGCCCCAGGATGGTGGAGGTCAGCATCACGCTGTAAAACCCGAAAGCAAACTGGGCTACTCCGGGAGAAAAGACGGTCCCATGGTAAGCCCAGTGCCAGGGCAGCTTGAAGCTCCACAGCAGTGTGACCACTTGCTGCAAGTTCTGCGCCCCGGCAAAGACCAGATAGGTATTCCACAGCATGAGAAAAAACATGGCAAGGAAAAAAAGCAAAAAGCCGTATCGGAAGACTTTGCTCTTCATCCAGCGGGGAATGTCTTTTTTTCTGGAAAGACCGAAGGAGCCGCCCAGCAGCCCAAAAAGCTGGCCCCGGCCGCAGTAACGGTTGCAATAGCCCTTGGTGCCGCCAGCCACCGAAATCACCAGTGGGATAAAAAAGCACAGCAGGCCCAGCCAGGCAAACAAAATGTTAAAAAAGCCCAGCAGGAGATAGAGCAGGGATACCACCCACAAATAGTCATACCAGCGCTTTTTCATCCCTCAACCTCCTGCATTTCAATGACACTGGCGGGACACCCCCTGGCGCACTTGCAGCAGCCCACACATTTCTCCGGATTTACCTGGGCCGCTATGCCCCGCATAATGCCAATGGCCTGAATGGGGCAGACCTTCACACAGCACCCACAGGCCACACAGAGCGAGCGGTCCACCACAGCCCGGCGTCGTTTTTTTCCTAAATTCATACATATCCTCCCTGAGATTGGTATTTGTATAGTACCACAAGATCTATGCGCCCCACTGTGATGACATCACACAGCATCCTTCCAGGTATGGGCGCTAAAGGGCCTGTTGCAAAATAGAATTTCAGAAAAACGACTCGAAGAAAAAGAGTTGCTGAGAACCGTCTGGATGGCGGTTCTCAGCAACTTTTTTGAGGTATCAATTTTCTGTATAGACCCAAAACTGCATTTTGCAACAGGCCCTTTCTTTGTGCGGCGCTCGTTTCTATGGTTTGATCTGATCTCCGCAGTGGGGACAGTATTTTCCCGGAGGAGCCACCCCCAGAAAATGACGGCAGAAGGGGCAGCGCAGTTTGACCACGTCCATCCCGATACTTGCGGCCAGGATCAGCAGACCAACGGCCGACAGAACAGTCATCTGTCCATACCACAGGCAGGGAATCCCAAAGAGCAAAGCCCCTGCGGTAAAGAGCAGCAGAGAGATCCGCTGCCAGAATAAAAAGCGGTTCATGGCAACTCCCCCCTGCCCTGCTCAGGAAACGCCCTTCCGAAAGAGCCGGCGGAACAAGCCTTCCCGCTTGGGCTGCGGCGGGGGGAGACAGGCCGCAGCCTTGGCCTCCTGTACGGCCTCATCCATCAGAATGGCCTGGGCATTGATCTCCGGCGCCCCCTCTTCCCGGGGTACCATGGTATAGTTGCCGTCCGGGTCCATATTGCGGGCCTTTACATTGTCTGAGCAGAAGAGCTCCACATAGCGGCGGATCTGTGTGCGCACAGCCGGGTCTGCCACAGGACAGGCAATTTCCACCCGGCGCTCTGTGTTACGGGTCATCAGATCTGCCGAGCCAATGTAAAGCCTGGTTCCCTCCCCCACGCCAAAGGCATAAATCCGGGGATGCTCCAGATAGCGGCCCACGATGGAAAAGACACGGATATGATCGGTCAGCCCAGGCACACCCGGCCGCAGGCAGCAAATGCCCCGTACATTCAGCGTGACCGACACCCCCGCCTGGCTGGCCTCCGCCAGCTTGTCAATGAGCTGGCGGTCGGTGACGGAATTGACTTTGAAGAAAATACGGGCGGGCTGGTTCTGGCGGGCTTTCTCAATCTCCCGGTCTATCAGCTCCAGGATGCGGTTTTTCAGGCTGTTGGGAGCCACCATCAGCTGATGGTATTCCCCATGGAGGTTGGAGGTGGACATATTCTGGAAAAATGCTGCTCCATCGCTGCCAATGGCAGGGCTGGCGGTCATCAGACAGAAGTCGGTGTACAGCCTGGCGGTTTTCTCATTGTAATTGCCGGTACCAATCTGGGTAATGTACTGAATCCGTCCCTTGTCCCGGCGGGTAATCAGGCAGATTTTGGAGTGTACCTTGTAGTGCTCAAAGCCGTATAAAATCGTACAGCCTGCCTCTTCCAGCCGCTGCGCCCAGGCGATGTTGTTCTGTTCATCAAAGCGGGCACGCAATTCCATCAATACGGTGACATCCTTCCCGTTCTCTGCTGCCGCCGCCAGGTACTCCACCAGCTTGGCGGTGGAGGCCAGACGGTAGATGGTAATTTTGATGGAGAGCACCGCCGGATCGTTGGCTGCCTCCCGCACCAGCTGGAGAAATGGCTCCATGGTATGGAAGGGATAGAACAGCAGCACATCCCGGCGGAGAATCTGGGGAATCAGCTTCTCCCCTTTGATCAATCCGGCAGGCCATTGGGGGGTATAGGGGAGATAACACAGGGCAGCGGCGCTCTCCTGGGGCAGCTTGCTCTCCAGGGCGTACACATAGCTCATGATCAGGGGACTTTTGGATTTGAATACCTGCTGCTCGCTGAGGTTGAGGCGCTGACAGAGAAACTGCTGCAGCTCCGGGGAGGCCTCCCCCTGGAGTTCCAGGCGGACCGGGGCCAGCCTGGCCCGCTTTTTCAGGATCTTCTGCATATGCGCCCTAAAATCCTCCCCTACGTCATAGTCCTCATCCTCCGGACTGATATCCGCATTGCGGGTGACGGAAATCACACACTTTTCCTCCACCTGATACTGTTCAAACAGCCCGTCGGCAAAGTGCAGCACCACCTGTTCGGTGAGCAGGTAGCGCAGCCCCTGCTCCTCCAGTTGAACATAGGGGGGCAGCGCCTTGGGCAGGGGTACCAGCCCAAAGCAGCGCTGTCCGTTCAGCTGCAGGGTCAAGGCGATGGTGAGCCGGTTGGAGGGCAGGTGCGGAAACGGGTGGTGACTGTCCACCACCATGGGAGAGAGCACCGGCTGCACATAGTCCTTGAACCACCGCTCCACCTGTTTGCGCTCCTTGCCGTCCAGTTCGCCAGGGGTCAGGCTGCAAATATTACAGGTGCGCAGCCGTTTTTCCAGCTGGGCAATGATCTTATCCCGCTGTTTGTACAGCCCGGGTACGGTTTTGAAAATCACTTGCAGCTGTTCGGTGGGGGTCAGCCCGCTTTTGCTGTCCACATGGGCCTGCTTGGACAGGGTCATGTCGGAAATGGAACCCACCCGGATCATAAAAAATTCATCCAGATTGCTGGTGAATATGGCTGCAAACTTCAGCCGCTCAAACAGAGGGACCTGCTCGTCCCTGGCCTCCTCCAGCACCCGCTCGTTGAAGCGCAGCCAGGACAGCTCCCGCTCCTGAGTATATCGGGTATCAAGTTCTCTCATCATGGCTTGTTTCCTCCATCATGACACGGCGCAGCAGGTACCCCTCCCGGACACCACAGGCACTTACCGACACGGCAGAAACCTGATAGGCCTCCAGAATGGCCGTCAGTATGGCCAGGCCGGGCAAAATGGTGTGGACCCGGTCGGGAACCGAGCGGAGAATCTGACGCAGTGCACTCTGGTTTCCTTTTTTCAGTCTTTTATATAAGGTATGAATCTCCTCTGCCGGGATGACCCGGTTATCAGGATCCGCCCCTGAGAGATCGTTACACAGCTTGGCAGCCGCCCGGAAGGTGCCGCCCACACCGGTGAGATGGCCGCACCGCAGCCCTGCCGTTTTTGCCCGCTCCAGCTCCTCTTGCACATGGGCCTGGATGGCCTTTCGCTCCTCCTTGGTGGGGAACAGACCGCTGACATACTTGCTGAACAGAGACAGGGAACCCATCGGCAGAGAACACCCTGAGGTAATGCTGCCATCCCGATAGGACACCAGCTCGGTGGAGCCGCCCCCTACGTCGGCCAACAGGCCGCTGCCCGGCGCACCGCCCCCTACTGTAGCACCCAGGAAGGAGAACGCAGCTTCATCCGCCCCGGAGAGCACCTCCACCTGGATGCCGGTCACAGCGGCAATGGTCTCCAGCGCCTCTTCGGTATTCACAATATTGCGCAGGGAGGCTGTGCCGAATACATGGAGATCGGTCAGATTGAAATTGTCCAGCAGGGCTTTGAATCCGGCCAGCACCCGGCAGGCCACCAGGATGCCGCTGTCGGACAGGACGCCATTTTTGATATAGCCGGCCAGGCCGGCCATTTCCTTTTTGTTCATCAGCAGCTTGAAGTTCTGCCCTTCCCAATGGTAAATGGACAGACGGATGGTATTGGACCCCACATCTACGATGCCGCATTTCATGGCTGATAACACCTCTCTTTTCTTTGGTTTCTTAGTTTAAGCGATTTCCGGGTCTTTATCAATGGGATTTACAGAAGATTTACATGGCTGCATTTCCCGACGGGCAGCTATCAGGGCAATGCCGTCTCCCAGGGTACAGAAAAAGGCCGACAGGACTGCCGCTTCTTCGGCGAAACGCCCCTGGGTCAGCTGGATGGCCGCCAGGGTGGCGGCAGCCAGCAGCACTTCGCCCGAGAGACCGGAAGAGGTATTCATCATCTCATCTCCCTTCTGGTTCAGCATATGGCAGGGAGAGATGCAGGTTGACGGCAGCATGAGATATAGGTACAATATAAGGGTGAAAGGAGCGTCACAGCATGAATCTGCCACTGGTTTTGCTTTACAACCTGAATAACCCACGGGGGGCCAGGCTCCGCAAACTATGCCTGCCCCTGGGGCTGAAAACCCGGCTGGTTGCGCCGGAGGAATACGGCCTGCCCCTTGGCGTATTGGTGGAGGGCGGGACGCCTGACACACCCTGGAGCGGAGAACCCTTTTCCGATGAAATGCTGGTGCTGGTCAACTGCCCCAGCCCACTGATGGACCGGTTTTTACAGAGCTTCAGGCGAAACAAACTCCCCCCTGTGGCTCTGAAGGCGGTGCTTACCCCCACCAACCGCCAATGGGATTCAGTGGCCCTCCATGCAGAGCTGCTGCGGGAGCGGGAGGCCATCGGGCAGGGCCAGGGCGCCCACACAGACCAGCAGACGTAAGGAGAGACATCGGCGTGCACAACGAACTGACCAAAAAAGACCTCCAGCTGATGCGGGAGGAGCTGGACTACCGGCGGATCCAGCTGCGGCCCCAGCTGCTGGAGGCCGTCAAGGAGGCCCGGGCCTTTGGGGACCTCAGCGAAAATTTTGAGTACAAGGCGGCCAAGCAGGAGAAAAACCGCAATGAAAGCCGGATTCGCTATCTGGAAAACATGATCCGCACCGCCCGCGTGCTCCCCGATCAGCCGGTGAGCGACGGCGTAGGGCTGTATGATAAAGTGACGGTCTTTCTGGAGGACGAGGGAGATACGGAAACCTATCAGGTGGTCACTACCATGCGCCAGGATGCTCTCCGGGGCCGGATCAGCAAGGAATCCCCCCTGGGCAAGGCTCTGCTGGGCCGGAAGGTTGGAGAAACCTTCCATATCCAGGTCAATGAGCGCTATGGCTACGACACCAAGGTATTGTCCATCGAAAAGGGGGAGGATGACGGCTCGGCGCCCCTCACCGGGTTTTAACATGGCACTTCCATAGCCAAGCGCAACACAAAAGGGCCGCTGCTGCAGCAGCGGCCCTGGGCTTTTGAGTGTCAGTTGTGGGTCGTGAGGGAATCCAGCAGCATGCGGGTACCGTGGCGGAGATACTCCTCCCTGGTCAGCTGTAATGTACGCTGGATGTAGGACTCCCGGTACTCGGCGGTATGGATGATACCGGACAGGGCAGACCAGAAGAGCATAACAGTTTCAATGGGAGGCAGTTTGGTACGCACCGCACCGGCCTCTACCCCCCTCATAAGGAAGGCGGCCAGTTCCTGCTCAATCTCATCGCTGACCCGCAGAATGTCGGCGGTCCCCTTTTGCATGGAATCACTTTGGGGGGCCAGGGGAATGGCGCCGGTAGCAGCATCATAAGCGGTGGGATTTTCATCATAAAAGCGGACAATTGCCTGACAGACGGCGTCATAGGCCTGGAACCAGTCGTTCTGGCTCTCGATGGCCTCATGGAGCTTCCGCTTTAAAAGCACCATACCGCTGAGGAGAATGGCGTTGATAATCTCCTCTTTGCTCTGGAAGTAGACATAGAGCGTTGCCTTGCTGTACTCCGCCTCCCGGGCAATGTCGTCCATGGTGGTTTTTTCGGTCCCCTTCTCCGCAAAAAGCCGCTCGGCGGCGGCCAGAATGGAACCCCGATGGAACTCCGTCAGCGCCTGTTTTTTGCTCATTGCTCTCCCAACCTTTCCATTGGCAATGATTTCTGTACTTTGAGTTTAGAAAATGATATCATGATTTGTGTTTGTTTGCAAGTATTTTTGAACGCAGTTGTGGAGGCCAGAAATTCCTCTTGACAAATCTTACAAAATAAAGGAGACTACTGTCAAGAGTCCCACAGCGCAAGCGGATCTTGCTGGAACCGTCTGCAAACCGTTTTCCCCGTGGTGCCATGCTCTGGTAGGCGCCCGGGTTTCATCCAATTAATTTTATATTTGAGAGATGATGTCAATAATGGATGTAAATACCGGATGGAAAAAGAGATTGGGTATCATTACATATATCTCAGCCTTTCTGGTCATTGAAGTCATCTTTGGCTATTTCATCCTGGAATCCAGATCTCTTTTTGTGGAAAATTCCATCAAACACGGCAGTTATCTGGCCCAAACCCAAATTGAAAAACTGGAAACACGGATGGGGGAATATGCCTTTTCTGTCGATCTGGCCGGAAAGTATCTGAATGAAATGGTGATTCTTCATACACCTGATCTGGAGATACAGCAGTGGATGAAGTCTTACTGTAATAAGATTGCAGAGCGGTTTGGAGACAATGTCCTGGATCTGTATGCCGTCCTGGATGATCACATTGTTGCCGCAAATCCATGGGAGGGTGACGACGACTACGATTTTGCATCCAAATCCTGGTACTCCGATGCCATGACGGCGCCGCCGGGTACCATCGTGTTCTCCAATCTCTATCAGGACGCTGTCACCGGACAGGATGTGTTTACCATGTCTCTGGCCCTCTCTACCCCCGGAAATGTGGTGGCCATGGACGTCTATCTCACCAGCGAGAACTGGATGGGCTTTTCCGAGCCGGCAGACGGCTATGGCCTGCTGGTCTATGACCCCCAGCAGACACTGGCTTATTCTGTGGGACATATTGACCTGGGTATGTCTCAGGAAAACATACTGACCAGCACACCCGATGAAATCTCCCATTATGCCGGGTCCATCCAGGAGGACTACAACCTCTATGTGTGCAAGCTGAGCAGCGGCTGGAATGTGGTCATTGCCATTCCCGGTGAGAATCTGATCTCCCAAAGGCATATGCTCCTGATGGATCTGGGACTTGGCCTGAACGTGCTGAACGTCATCATTGTCACGGTGCTCCTCATACGGCATTTTCGCAACAGCAAGTACGTCCGTCAGGACACCCTGACCGGCCTTCTGAACAAATCCTATCTGATGAAGCAGATCCGCAAGCGGCTGAAGCGTTCCAACGGCACGTTGCTGATTGCCGACCTGGACAATTTCAAAAAGCTCAACGACAGCTATGGCCACGACCACGGTGATCTGGTCATTATCCAGGTAGCCGAGGTATTGCAGGCCTGTTTCCGGAAAGGCGACTGCATCGGACGCTTTGGCGGCGATGAATTTATCATCTATGTGGACGCATCCCTTTCAGACGAAGTGTTGAACGATAAGGCACAGCAGGTCATCCGCCAGGTGATGCTGCTGTCACAGCAGTATCCTCTGAGCGAACTTTCTATCAGCATCGGCGGCTGCCGCTGCATGAAGGGTGACAAATACATCGAAGTGTTCAAGCGTGCAGATGACGCCCTGTACCAGGTCAAAAACAGCGGCAAATGCGGGTTTGCCATGAGCCACCATACCCCAAGCAATCAAATATAATGCTTCTCCCATGGGACAAAATGAAAGGCCGCAGGCGCTTTGCCTGCGGCCTTTCTGCAAAAAAGGAGATGATACTACCAGGGGAAGCACCGGACCAGATTATAGACACTGATACCGGTGATCACCAGGAGTAACCAGAAGAAAAGCCTGTCCACCGCCCTGTTGTCCATGCGGCGGCTGAAGCTGCGGCCCATGGTGCCGCCTGCCACACCGCCCACCACCATGGCAAGCAGCACAGGCCACTCAAATGCAGGCACAGTATGCCCTATCAGAGTGTTGAAAAAGCTGGCGCCCTGAGAGAAGAGAATCACATACAGGGAGTTGAGGGCCGCCGTCTTGGAGTCCATGGAGAAGAAGTAATAGAGCACCGCCAGGTTGATGGGGCCGCCGCCAATGCCCAGGAAGGAGGACAGTACCCCCAGCGCCAGCCCGATGCCCACACAGGCAGCGCCATTGTGTACGTCCAGGGTGCGGATGCGGGAGCGGTTCAGGGTATAGGCCAGCACACCCAAAGTCAGCAGAATCATGAGCACCTGCTGGGCCACCGAAACGGCAACACCGCCGGCCTCCTGTACCAGGTCAAACATCTGCTTGCCCACAATGCCGCCTGCGGCAGCGCCAATGGCCAGCAGAGTACCCCGCCGGGGTTCTACCTTTACCTCACCGCCGATGCTGCGGAGCATGGAGGTGATGGTCATGGCCAGCACAGTGCAGCCGGACAGAAAGCTGATGGTGGCCACAGGCATACCGGACACCGCATCCATCACCGGTTTGATGATGACGCCGCCGCCTACGCCACTGATGCCGCCGATGGTGGTGGCCAGAATGGCCACCAGAAACTGAAACACGGTTTGCATGTTTGATTAACGCAGGGAAATGAACCGGCTGTCGTACTCTCCCAGCAGCGGCTCGCAGTAGGCCTTGAAGCTGGGCTGAATGCTGGCGCCGTCCTCGCCGATCCACTCCAGAGGGAACTTCTTTTCGGCGTTGGCCACCTGCTCCAGGGGAATCAGGCAGGTCTTGGAGGTGTAGGGATTCCGGGTGGCCTCAAAGCCCACCATAAAACCGGTCTTGCCCTCCACAGCGGAGCGGACGGCACAGGCGCCGGCCTCCTCGGCCTCCTTCTGGTCAATGTCAGACATCAGCCCCACGCTCACCCGGCCCAGCAGACCGGGCTTCTCGGACCGGGATTTCAGGCCGGTTTCCTGCATAATCATATCGCTGAGGGCCTGGGCAGCGCCGCCCGGCACTTTGTGTCCAAAACCGTCCACCACGCCGGAGTCAGCCACAGGAGAACCATCGGCATAGTGAATGCCCTCAGAGATGGTCACCAGAAGGCCCCGGCCCTTGGCCCACTTTTCCTTGACGGCGGAAAGGAATTGTTCCTTGTCAAAGGCCACCTCAGGCAGGTATACCAGATGCTCACAGGGCATCAGGTCGGCATACAGGGCGGAAGCGGCGGTAATCCAGCCGGCGTTACGGCCCATCAGTTCCATAACCACCACATGAATGGGCAGAGCAGCCGCATCCTGGGCCAGCTCCAGGGCGGAGACAGCGGCATATTTGGCAGCGCTGCCAAAACCGGGGCAGTGGTCGGTGACATCCAGGTCGTTGTCAATGGTCTTGGGGATACCGATCACCCGCAGCTCATAGCCGGTCTCCACAGACAGGTTATAGATCTTGTGGCAGGTATCCATGGAGTCGTTTCCGCCGTTGTAGAAGAAATAGCGGATATTGAACTTTTTGAAGCACTCCAGCACGGCGGGATAGTCGGCATCGGTGAGCTTGCGGCGGCAGGAGCCAAGGGCTGAGGCGGGTGTGCGTGCCAGCAGGGCCAGATCCTCGTCGGCAAACTTGCCCAGGTCAATCAAATCTCCAGCCAGAATACCCTCAGCGCCAAAGCGGGCGCCGTAGATGGTCTCAATCTCGCCGTGGCGCTTGGCCTCCCGGACCGCTCCCAGCAGAGAGCTGTTAATCACCGGGGTAGGCCCGCCGCCGTGGGCAATGAGCATATTTCCTTTGAGCATACCAATCCCTCCTTATACGGTGGTCAGGTCGTCGTCCTTCATACACAGATGGACGGCGCCCAGCTTGAAGGTCTGAGGCAGCGCCAGGATGTTGGGATTGGGGCCTACATACTTCTTCATGGCATCCTGGAGAGCCTCCTCAAAGGTAGCCCGGGTCTTGAGGCCCATACCACGGGCAATGCCAGGCTCCTGAGCGCCTACAATGTAGATGGCGGCGGTGTTCATCTCGGCAATGTGGCCGCAGCTCATCATGGAGAAGCCGTGGAAGGGGTGGAAGGCGTTGCAGAAGCGGTACTTGCGGATATACTCCTCGTTGGTGGCGAAATACTCCCCGTACCGGTTCATATCGGGCAGGATGTTCATGTAGTCGTGCTGGAACATCTCATACAGCTCCCGCAGATAGGGCCACCGCTCGTCGTGGAAGTAGCCGTTGCAGATGGAGGAGCAGATGATGACGCAGTTTTCCTTCATGACCCGCTTGTGACGGATGACCTGGGCGGACAGGGCCTGCATCATCTGGATGGGGTTGGTACCCATGCCGTTGCCATAGTGGAAGTTCTGGGGCATACCGAACACCATGACGTCATACTTCTTTTCAGCAAAGGGAACGTAGGTGCGCTTATTGGCCAGCTTCCAGGACTCAGGCTGCATCACCTTGGCATAGCCGGAGTAGATGGCAATCTGGCGGGAGTAGGTATCCAGCACAGCGTCACAGCAGAAGAAGGGGTGGCCCATCTTTTCCTCCATGTGCATCCCGATCTCGTCAAACTTGGTGCGCATGAGGGAGTGGCCGGACACAGGGGTGAAGTCGGAGCGGTGCATCACCTGGGGTACATGGTGGCTGGCGATGGACCGCCAGTGGGTGATGCCGGTGGAGCAGTGCTTGTAGCCGCCGGAATAGCCGCCGTAGGGGTTGCCCTGGGTGTGGCCGATGAGGATGGGAATGTCGCAGTCAAAGACGTACTTGTTCATCAGCACCGGGTCTCCCCGGCCGGTGACGCCCAGATCTACCATGTGGTCATAGTCCTCAGAGTCGTGGCTGGTGATCTGGTTGGTATAATAAAAGTCGTTGAACAGCTCCTCCCCCAGAATCTGCTTCATCTCGGACACGGTAGCCCGGGGGTGCAGGCCGTTGGAGAACATAAACAGGATATCCTTCTTCTCCACTCCGGCAGCGTACAGCTCGTCCAGGCAGGCTTTGATGGATACCTTCCGGTGGGCAGTGGGCTGGCAGCCGCCCTTGACGATGTCGGGGATCACGAATACCACAGTCTTGCCGGGGCCGGCCAGTTCCTTCAGCGGGGGCATCCCCATAGGGTTGCGGATGGATTCCAAAGTAGCACTGTACAGGCTGTCCCAGTCCTGAGGCAGGCAGGGGGGATCGGGTACGGTGGTACCGGGAATAAATACGTCGGTGCTGTCGGGCAGCTGGGCGCTCATCAGGCCATGGCCATATTCAAACTCAAGCTTCATAGGTGTTCTCCTTATTTTCCAAGATAGGTCTTGATGATCTCCAGGTACTCGTCAGGGTAGAAGCCGATCTCCCCCTGGAACCGGGTCAGGGCGATCAGGCCGCCGTCAATCTCGTCAATGGAGGCCAGCATCTCAGCGTTGTCCACCTTCAGGCCGCCGCCGTACACCACATCCAGGCCGCCGGTCTGCTCCTTGACAAATTTGGCGATCTTGGTGATATACTCCTTGCCGGCAGGGGTCTTGCCGGGACCGATGGACCAGATAGGCTCATAAGCGATGACCACCTTGGAGGTGTCCACCCCCTCCAGGCCGATCTTCAGCTGGTCGCCCAGCACCTGCTGCCACTGCTCCTGCTCCTCGCTCTTCTCGCCAATGCAGTAGAGGACGGTAAGGCCCTGCCCGATGGCCAGCTTGATCTCCTGGTTGAGCAGGCGGTTGACGGCGGCGGTGTCGGTAACGCCCGCCTCTGCCAGTACCCCCATCTTATCGTTGCGCTCCTCACAGTGGCCGATGATGGTGGAGGTGCACCCCATGGCTTTGACTACGGAGGCACGACGGTTGGTGGTAAAGGCGCCGAAGTTGCCGCCCACAGCAGTATTCATGCGATAGACACTTTGGGAACCCACCTGCACCGGGCTGTTTTCGCAGCGGGCCGCCACAGCCCCCAGGATATGGGCCTCGGGGAAGTACTGGACGAACTCCACCTCAGCGGGGTCGTAGTGCCTCAGCCCCGCCTGGGTATGCTCCACAATATACTTGCCCCAGTCGGCCAAGGGGGCAATCCGGTTGACGCCGCCCAGCTCCACCGGCACGTCAAACCGCTTCAGATTCAGATAGAGATGCTTCATTCCCGCCACTCCTTACTTCTTGTAGAAGTCAATCATGTCCTCCAGGGTCTTCTGCTCCACCAGGGGCGCTCTGCCGTAGGAGCCGAAGTTGACGATCAGGGAGCCAACTGCCTCCTTCACACCGGCTTCCACCCGGCTCATCAGCAGGGCCACGTCGTCGTCAGGCACATGGCCGGTGAGGACGGTATCCATGATGGGCGGGAAGAACACACGGGGGTCAAAGGCAGCCTTTTTCTCCTCCAACAGAGCGTACACGCCGCCAATGGAGGGGCTGTTCTGGAGTGCGGGCTGCTGGGCAAACAGCTCCTTCATGTTGCGGGTGACAGCCAGGCGGATATCGGTATCCACATTGATCTTGCGGATGCCGCAGGGGATAGCGGCCATCAGCTCGTCCACGTTGATGCCGTAGGCGTTCCGGATATCACCGCCCAGGCCGTTGATCTCCTTGACGATGTACTGGGGTACGGTGGAGGAGCCGTGGGACACCAGGGCGCAGAACAACCCCAGGCGGTTGATGCACTCCTTGATGGCGATGGGGATCTCACGGCGGAGCTTGGCGTCCTTCCCCTTGTTGGCGCCGTGCTGGGTGCCGTAGGAGATGGCCAGGGCGTCCACGCCGGTCTTTTGAATGAACTCCACTGCATCCAGGGGATTGGTATAGGTAGAGGTGGCGGCGAACACATGATCCTCCTGGCCGCCCAGCACACCCAGCTCACCCTCCACCGACACGCCCCGGGCGTGGGCATACTTGACCACCTCACGGGTCAGCTCAATGTTCTGCTCCAGAGGCAGAGAGGAGCCGTCAATCATAACAGAGGTATAGCCCCCCTCAATGGCGGCCACGCAGGAGTCAAAATCCTTGCCGTGATCCAGGTGGAGCACCACGGGGATGGGAGAGTGTTCACCGTACTGCTTCACGGCGTTGGCGATGTTGCGGGCGCCCTTCTTCTTGTCCTCCAGGGTACCGTTTGCAAAGTCCACCCGGCCGCCCATGAAGGCGTTGGCCAGGTCGGCGCCCTGCAAAATAGCGGGAGAGCGGAAGGTCTCGTGCATCTCAATGACAGCTTTTGCCTGGGCCACGGCGTTCACATTGAAGGCGCCCTGGGCGTAGTTGTACTTCTCGGCAGCTTCCATCAAAGGTCTCAGGGGTACCAAAGGCATTGTGATTTCCTCCTTATTGTCCGGCGGCGAACACACAGTTGCCCGCCACATAGGTTGCAGTTACATTCAGTTCCTCATCCAGCACCACCAGATCGGCGTCCTTGCCGGGGGCAATGGAGCCTTTGCGGTGATCCATGCCGATGAGGCGGGCCGGGTTGAGCGTGAGCAGGGGAAGCACCTGTTCCACCCGCTCCCCTGTGAAGTTTACCAAATTTTTGAGGGCTTGCCCGGTGGTCAGCGTGGAGCCGGCCCGGACGCCGTTGGACGCCAGCTTTGCATCGCCGTCCTCCACCACCACGTCGTTGATCCCCAGCTTATAGTGTCCGTCGGGCAGACCGGCTGCCTGGATGGAGTCTGTGACTGCCACCACATGCTCATAGCCCTTGCAGGCCAGCAGCATCCGGACAGAGCCGGGGTGGAGGTGGCGGCCATCACAGATGGCCTCACAGCAGACAGGGTGCTCCAGCACGGCGCCCATAAGACCGGGTCGGTGCTGATGGAACAGGCCCATGGCGTTAAAGGTGTGGGTACAGGCGGCGGCTCCGGCGCGGATGGCGGCACAGGCCGTCTCATAATCGGCCCCCGAGTGACCGATGGCCACGGTGGTGTATCCGGCAAGTTCCCGGATCATTTCCACCACCCCATCCACCTCAGGGGATACGGTAATGTAACGGACCGCTCCGTCGGCAGCTTGCTGGTATTTGCGGAACAGATCCGCACTTCCCTTTTGCAGCAGGTGCTCCGGCATGGCACCCTTGTACTCCACCGACAGGAAAGGCCCTTCCAGATGGATACCTATCAGCCGGGCGCCGGTGATGGGAGCACTCATGGCAGCTTTGGCCTGGTCAATGCACCACAGGGTCTGCTCCTCGGTGTCGGTCAGGATGGAACACAGCCAGCCGGTGGTGCCGTGGCGGGCAAAGAACTTGCCGATTTTGGCCAGATCCTCTGCCGTGGCGGCATTGACGTCCACGCCATCGCCGCCGTGGGTATGCAGGTCCAGAAACCCGGGTACCAGCAGCTTACCTCCCAGATCTACAACCTCATCTGCTTTGCCGCCCAATCCGGCAATCCGACCGTCCTGTACCAGCAGATCGGTTTCCTGAAATTGCCCGTCCACATAGACTTTGCCGTGGGTAAACAGCGTCTTTTTCATGGAAATACCTCAGAAGGGCTGACCGGCTGCGGTCGTGTTGGCATAGATGATAGCGTCCGGGTGGTTTTGCAGCAGGCTGGCGGGGAAATGGGCGGTGACTTCACCGTAGGCGGCCTGACGGATCACTGAACGGTGCCACTCCCGGAACACACCCAGACGGACCTTGCGGGCGCCCAGAATCTGCTTGATGCCGATGGTGACGGCCCGATTGGGCATCGCGTCGATGGCGCCGCAGCGGTCGCCGATGGCGTTGGCGGTACGGGTTTCCGGGTTCAGAGTAAGGGTGCGGGTACCCTGGGCGGCAAACTCATCGGCGGTCATGTCCTCCCGGGATTCATTGAAGGCCAGGTGTCCGTTGATGCCAATGCCGCCAAAGGCAATGTCCACACCCCCCAGCTCCTCAATGAGCCGGTCTACCCTGCCGGGATCGGCCGGATCGGGGAACACCCGCTGCTCCGGGGGCATCAGCAGCTCCTCGTCCACCTGGGTGTATACTGTGCGCTCCATAAACCCCCGGAAGGACAGGGGGCTTTCCTTCTCAATGTAGGTATCATCGTCGTTGAGATACTCGTCCATGTTGATAAACCAGCAGTTTTTCAGGCTGATCCGATCCCGGTTCACCAGACGGACAAAGATGGGATACTGCCCCACCGGACCCACCGGGCAGATAAAGACCGTCTTTTCCCCCTGCTCATTGTGGGCTTTGATGGTATTGATCATCTCCATGGCGATCTCGTAAAACACCTCGCCGGAGTCCCCCAGCTTGACCAGGGGGATTTTTGCATCTTTGCCCAGCTCCTGGGCGGAAATGTGATAATAGTCCATACAGCTCTTCCTTTCTCTGGTTGTGAGACGTCACTCAAAACAGATGGGACACATTCAATTCCCGGATGGTATCTACAATTTCCTTGGTGCGGCTGCACCCGAACTTCCGCAGCAGACTTTTGATCTGGGTTTTGATGGTAACTACCTCCACACAGCGCTCTGCGGCAATCTCCTTAATCTTCTTGTCTTCCAGCAGCAGCCGCACCAGATCCCGCTCGGCAGCCGTCAGCTGGGAAACCGTACTGATAAAGAAGAGCAGCGAGCGCTCTGAGGTACGCAGCCGGGAGTACTCCTTCAGCAGCAGGTTCTGTATTTTGCCATCCAGCAGGGGTTGCCCGGCATAGGCACTGCGGATGTGCTGAAGCAGCTCTTCATCCTCACACCCCTTCACAATATAGTCCACTGCCCCGGCCCCCATGGAGGTAAGGATCATATTATTGGTCTCATGGGCAGTGAGAAAGAGGATCTTGGCATCCGGTTTTTGTTCCAGGATACGTTCTGTGGCATGGATTCCGGCTGTGGTGGTTTCCATCTCGATGTCCATCAAAATCAGATCAAACTCCCGCTCCAGGGCCAGCGCTTCAATCTCCTTGCCGCTGGCAGCACTGCCAACCACACAGATATCCTCCTGCTGGCTGAGCACATCGCACAGATCCTCCCGGATCAGGTCAAAGTCTTCCGCAACCAAGATGCGAATCATGTTGTCTTCCCTCCTCCCCCCCGGTGGGCGGTACCATAGCGGGGCAGCAAGACATAAAAGGAGGCTCCCCCCTCCAACCGGTTCTCCACCCGGAGGGAACCAAGGTGGCTGCGCACAATGGTACGGACATGGTACAGCCCCATGCCCCAATTAAAGTTTGCATTTTTACTGGAATAAAAGGGTTCAAAAATATGTTTGAGTTCCTCCTGTTGAATGCCGGGTCCATGGTCCTTGACTTCCAGCACGGTGTAAAGCCGCTCTTGATGGCTGATCAGCTCCACAGGTCTGGCCTCTTCATAGCCTATGGTGGCCTCCCAGGCATTGGTCAGCAGATTGTACAGCGCTTCACTCAGGTAATTTTCATCTGCCAGCACCTGGATCTCCCGATCCAGCAGTACCCGGACCCGTCCCTCCGGATACTTTTTATAGAAGCGGTCCAGGGTGATCTCCTCCAGCTGGGCCAGCGTGACCGGTACCAGCCGTACCGA
>CALWOK010000201.1 GCA_944383125.1 uncultured Flavonifractor sp. | reverse complement strand
GCTGAATACGGCGTATTTCTTCGTTGCCCAATCCTGTCTGACAGATACCCAAATCGTAATTTTTTCAAATTACTTTCTTATGAGCACCTGTCCCAGGCCGGGGGCTTTCTGTCAGGCAGATGGGAATCAGTTGGAGGCGGTGTCCAGATCGGTGTCGTCGCCCCAGAGCATATTCTTGCGCAGCTCGGCGCCCACGGTCTCCATCTGGTGCTTGGCCAGCTGGGCGCGCTTGGAATTGAAGAAGGTGCGGCCATTCTTGTTCTCGGCAATCCACTTGCCGGCGAACACGCCGTCCTGGATGTCCTTCAGGACAGCCTTCATGTTGGCCTTGGTCTCCTCATAGGGCAGGATGCGGGGGCCGGAGACATACTCGCCGAACTCGGCGGTGTCGGAGATGGAGTAGTTCATGGCAGCCACGCCGCCCTTGTTGATCAGGTCAATGATGAGTTTCATCTCGTGGATGCACTCAAAATAGGCGTTCTCAGGCTCATAACCGGCTTCCACCAGGGTTTCAAAGCCGCAGCGCATCAGGTCTACCACGCCGCCGCAGAGGACAGCCTGCTCACCGAACAGGTCGGTCTCGGTCTCATCGTGGAAGGTAGTCTCCATCACGCCGGCCCGGGCGCCGCCAATGCCGGCGATGTAGGCCAGGGCAATCTTGTAGGCGTTGCCGGTGGCGTTTTGTTCCACGGCCACCAGGCAGGGTACACCCTTGCCGTTGACGTAGGTGGAACGGACGGTGTGGCCGGGACCCTTGGGAGCAGCCATAAATACGTCCACACCGGCGGGGGGAACAATCTGCTGATAGCGGATGTTGAAGCCGTGGGCAAAGGCCAGGGCCTTACCCTCGGTCATGTAGGGGGCGATGTCCTTTTTGTAGACCTCGGCCTGCACCTCGTCATTGATGAGGATCATAACAATGTCGCCCCACTGGGCAGCTTCGGGAACGGTCTTGACCTGAAGCCCGGCGGCCTCCGCCTTGGCCCAGTTCTTGGAGCCTTCCCGCAGACCGACGCACACGTCACAGCCGGAATCCTTCAGGTTCATGGCGTGGGCATGGCCCTGAGAGCCGTAGCCGATCACGGCGATTTTCTTACCGTTCAGATAGGACAGGTCGCAGTCCTTCTCATAATACATTTTAGCCATTGTCATACACTCCTTGCAAATAGGTTGCGGTATCTTGTCTCAGATCATACCACAGCACACCAGAAAAAAATGATAACTGTGATACAATCTCAGAAAGTTTTCCCGATGGACAGACTCACAGGAAGTTCTTGCCCAGGTTAAACTCCGTTTGCTCCTTGGTTTCATCGCCAATGGTGTAGGCGCCACGCTCCAGGGCCACCATGCCGGTACGGACCAGCTCCAGGATGCCGAAGGTTTCCAGCAGCTTCTGTATGGCCTCGGCCTTGCTCTCATCGCCGATGAGGGCAAGGGTCAGGGATTTCAGGGACACGTCGATGATGGATGCCCGGAAGATATTTGCGATCTGAATGATCTCGTTGCGGATGTCGTGGGTTTCCGCCTTGACCTTGAACATCACCAGCTCCCGGCGGATGGAACGCTCCGGCTTCAGTTCCTGGACCGAGTAGACCGGGTACTGCTTGCGCAGCTGGTTCATAATTTGCTCAATCATGGGGGCGTCGGCCCATACTTCAATGGTGATACGGGAGACTTTGGGGTCGTCGGTGGTACCTACAGCCAGGGATTCAATGTTGTAGCCCTTGCGGGAGAAGAGCCGGGAGACCTGGGACAGCACACCGGCTGCATTTTCCACCAGCACCGAAAGGGTGCGGCGGGTGGCGTTCATCTCATTCATCATTCCACACCCTCCTTAGTCCAGAATAAAGTCGGTGACGGGGGTACCTGCGGACACCATGGGATGGACCATGGCGTCCTTGTCAATGGCGCACTCAATCAGATAGGGACGGCCTGCGGCCACGGCCCGGCGGAAGGCGGCCTCAAATTCCGTCTGATTGGCGGCCCGCTCGCCCTGGATGCCGTAGGCCTCCGCCAGCTTGACAAAGTCGGGACCCCGGTCCAGATCGGTCTGGGAAAAGCGCTTGTTGTAGATCAGATTCTGCCACTGACGTACCATACCCAAAGTACGGTTGTTGAAGATGACGGTAATCACCGGGATGTTGTAGTGCTCGGCGGTACACAGCTCGTGGCAGTTCATGCGGAAGCAGCCGTCGCCGGTACACTGCACCACAACCTTGCCCGGATTGCCCACGGCAGCCCCCATGGCGGCCCCCAGGCCGAAGCCCATGGTGCCAAAGCCGCCGGAGGTGATGAGCTGGCCGGGACGGGAGAAGTGGTAGTACTGGGCGCACCACATCTGATGCTGGCCCACGTCGGTGGCAATGATAGCGTCTCCGTCGGTGACCGCCTGGATGGTTTCCAGCACCTCATGGGGGTGGAGAATATCATCCTTTTTCAGGGGTACCTCCGGATGGGAGAACACCCACTTCTTCCACTCGGGGTAGTCATGGGCGGGCAGCTTGTCGTTGAGCAGCTCCAGCACCCGGCGGGCGTCGCCGATGATATGGTGATGGGTTTTGACGTTTTTGTCAATCTCGGCCCGGTCAATGTCAATGTGGATAATCTTGGCATTGGGGGCAAAGGTGGCGGGATGGGTGGCCACCCGGTCGGAGAAGCGGCAGCCGATGGCAATGAGCAGGTCGCACTGGTCGCTGGCGTGGTTGGAGGCGTGGGAGCCGTGCATCCCGATCATGCCGGTAAACAGGGGATGACTGCCGGGGCAGGCGCCGCCGCCCATAATGGTGGAGGCCACAGGAGCATTCAGTGTTTCAATGAACTTGCGGAACTGTTTTACTGCGCCTTTGGAGCGGATCACACCGCCGCCCACCAGCACCAGAGGCTTTTTGGCCTCTTCAATCATATCCAGCAAGGTCTGAATATCTCCGGCATCCGGCTCGGGCGCCTTCAGTTCATGGCTGGCCCGGCGGATCATGGCCGCCAGACGGCCGTGATTGGGATGTTCTGCCAGGGGAAGGGGTTCATACTCTGCCTCGGCGGCGGTGACATTTTTGGCGATGTCCACCAGCACAGGACCGGGCCGGCCGGTACGGGCGATGGCAAAGGCCTCCCGCAGTACGTCTGCCAGAGTATTGGGGTCTTTTACCAGGTAGTTGCACTTGGTAATGGGCATGGATATGCCGGTAATATCCACCTCCTGGAAGGAGTCCTTGCCGATGAGGTTTTCACTGACGTTGCAGGTAATAAACACCACAGGGGAGGAGTCGTAGTAGGCGGTGGCGATGCCGGTGGTCAGGTTGGTGGCGCCGGGGCCGGAGGTGGCAAAGCACACCCCCACCTTGCCGGTGGAGCGGGCATAGCCGTCTGCGGCGTGGGAGGCGCCCTGTTCGTGGGCGGTAAGAATATGCCGGATTTTATCCTTGTAGCCGTGAAGCTCAAATTCGTCGTATACGTTCAGAATGGTGCCGCCGGGATAACCGAATACCGTATCCACACCCTGCTCCAGCAGACATTCCATCAGAATCTGGGCCGTTTTCATTCTCATAGGTCTGTACCTCCTTTGGCGGGATGAAAAAACATGGCGGCTTCGTCCTATAGGACGAAGCCGCCATGACACTCCGTGGTACCACCTAACTTCGCAGGGAACCCCCTGCGCACTCTTGCCCCGATAACGTGGGGTAGCCGTCCCTGCCTACCGGCATCGGCAGAGCCGCTCCCGGGTGACTTTCCGCAACGGCCTCACGGGAGCTTACACCAGCCGCTCCCTCTCTGCGCTTGTGCGCCGTCCGTACTGTCCCGATCATCGCCTTTGAAGCTATGAAAGATTAGTCCATATGATAGCCGTCCCGGCGGCTTTTGTCAATCCGGCTTTTCAAACTTTGGCATTTCAACCAATTAAATTACGAAAGAACCGATAGGGGCAAACGCTTCTGACAAAGAACAAACCGGCGGGTATAGAAACAGGGAAAGGCAATGGGCAAAAATGGGGAAGATTGTTAGAAAAATATCAATACCTGCTGGTTTAATCGGAAATAAAATGAAAAAACAGAAAGGAATTTGACGGTTTTAACTGGACAAAAGGTATCCTTTGCGTTATGATAACTCTGTTTGAGATACCGGTCAAACAAGTCAGAAAAGTGACCCGTGTGTGGGTCAGATTTGTGAGGTGGACCTATGAAGCAAAGCTTTTACGGCGGCGTGCATCCCCATGACCGGAAGGAATTGGCACGCCACAAGGAGACTGCACCTCTGAGTGTGGCTCCCAAGCAGGTGGTCATTGCCATGGCAATGCACATCGGCGCTCCCTGCAAGCCTGTGGTTGCGGTGGGGGATCATGTGAAGGTGGGCCAGAAGATTGGTGAAATTGCCGGTCTGGGCGCGCCTATCCACGCTTCCGTGTCCGGTGAGGTCAAGGCCATTGAGCCACGGCCTTATGTGGGCGGCGGAACCTGTATGTCGGTGGTGATTGAGAACGACTTCCAGAACACCTGGGGCAGTGAGCTGACGCCCCACGCCGACTATACCAAGCTGAGCACCGACGAGATTGTGAACATTGTGAAGGAAGCAGGCCTTACCGGTATGGGCGGCGCCGGCTTCCCCACCCATGTGAAGATCAGCTCGGGCATCGGTAAGGTGGATACCGTCATCCTCAACGGCGCCGAGTGCGAACCCTACATCACCGCCGACCATCGCCTCATGCTGGAGCACGGGGAAAAGGTCATCGGCGGCCTGCGCATCCTGATGCAGGCTTTCGGCCTGAAGAGCGGCACCATTGGTGTGGAGGCCAACAAGGAGGACGCCATTGAGCACCTGAGAAGCCTGGTGGGTCATCAGGGCGATATCACGGTAGAATCTCTGCGTACCCGGTATCCCCAGGGTGCTGAGAAGCAGCTCATCCAGCGTATTACCGGCCGTGAGGTACCCCCCGGCGGTCTGCCCGCCCATGTGGGCTGTGCGGTGTTCAACGTGGGTACTGCCGCTGCGGTGTATGACGCTGTGGTGGAGGGCAAGCCCCTGACCCACCGCATTCTCACCGTCACCGGCGACGCGGTGCAGGAGCCAAAAAACCTGCGGGTCCCTCTGGGCGTCTCCTTCCAGCACCTGATTGACGAGGCCAAGGGCTTCCAGGAAGAGCCGGAGCGCATCCTCACCGGCGGACCCATGATGGGCATCGCCCAGTATAATCTGGATGTAACCTGCATCAAAGGCACCAACGCAGTGCTCTGTCTCACCAGGCGTGAGGCTGCTCCCGTGGTGGAGGAAGAGGTCTGCCTGCGGTGTGGCCGGTGCGTCAACGTCTGCCCCATGCACCTGACCCCTGTGTACATGCACCTGTATGCCGGAAAAGGCATGTGGAAAGAGGCGGAAGCCCTCAACGTGATGGACTGCATCGAGTGCGGTTCCTGTAACTACATCTGCCCCGCCCGCATTCACCTGGTTCAGTCCTTCCGGGTAACCAAGGGTGAGCTGCGGAACCTGGCGGCCAAGGAAAAAGCGGCAAAGGAGGCGGCCAAAGCATGAATGAGGAAAAGAAGCTGAATCTGACGGTGGCCTCGTCCCCCCACGTGGCCTCTCCCATTGATACCCAGAACCTGATGCGGGATGTGCTCATTGCCCTGGTACCCGCTCTGGTCATGGGCGTGGTATTTTTCGGCCCCCGGGCCCTGGTAGCCACCCTCATTTCCGTGGTGGCCTGTGAGTTCTTTGAGTGGGCTTACCGCAAGCTGATGCATAAGTCCATGGCCAACAAGGATCTGTCTGCCGCCGTGACCGGTGTGCTGCTGGCCTTTGTGTGCGCCCCCACCCTGCCCTATTGGATGCTCATCCTGGGTGATTTCTTCGCCATTGTGGTGGTGAAGCAGCTCTTCGGCGGCCTGGGCCAGAACTTCATGAACCCTGCCCTGGGCGGCCGTGCCTTCCTGATGCTGTGTTACCCTGTGGCTATGACCACCTGGGTGGTACCTGGCATTGGGGCTGACAAGTGGGCGGGCCTGCTCTCCGGTGAGGTTACCATGGCCGGCGCCGACATTGTCACCGGCGCCACCCCCCTGTCTGCCGACTTCATGCACGGCGGTCTGCTGCCGGA
>CALWOK010000200.1 GCA_944383125.1 uncultured Flavonifractor sp. | reverse complement strand
TCATTCTGATTTTTTTTTTTTTTTACGGCACGAAAACAATAACGCTTAACGATGTAAATAGTTCGGATTTGAAAACCTCTGGTCCACCACAGGAACAAGCCTGCTGCAAACAGATTGCAGCAGGCTTGTTTTTTGCTGCCAAAAGACAGCGGGAGGCCGCCGGAATCCCACGCCCGGCCGCTGCCATGATTCCCCTGGAAGTTTGCGGGATAAATCTGCAAATTCTTTATGATTTACGTTTCTTTTTGTAATATTTCATCCTTTTTTGTAACTTGACTGTATCCCTTCGATATACTATGATGAAAAAGAATATTTGACATAATTCGCGCTTTTTCACGGGCCTGCTGTCTGCCGCCGGCTCACCTGCAGCAGAGCGGTGTTATCGGCCGCAGGGCCATTATGTCACGATCAATCAAGTTATGTGGAAAGGAATCACAGCCATGAACATGAAGCCCCTGGCTCTGGGACTCTGTACCGCCGCACTGGCGCTGAACATCCTGACTGCCTGCGCCCCATCCCCTCCGGCCTTTGACGCCGACGCCGCTCTGGACGGGCTGCTGCACCAGGTGCGCTATGACAGCACCCTCACGGACGTCAGCAGCAATGCGGAATTTTACTTTACCGACCTGCCCGATGACACCACGGTCACCATGTATACCGCCCAGGGAACCTCTTCCGATCAGGTGATCCTGTTTGAAGCCAAGGGGCAGGAGGACGTTCCCGCCATTGAAGCCCTGATCCAGACCCATCTGAACAGTCTGGCCCAGCAGGCTGCCAATTATCTGCCGGAAGAGGCGGCCAAAATTCAAGATGCCCTTGTGTATACCAATGGTGTTTATGTGGTGCTCTGTATTACCTCAGACACCGCCACCGCACGGGAGCTTCTCCCATAGGATGTTGCCATATGGGAAGATATACGGGTAAGCGTCTGGAAAAGCGCCAGACCAAAAGACAGCGCAAGAGGAGGCAGGCTGCCCGGTGGATCCTGGCCCTTGTCCTCCTGACAGCCGGTACCCTGATGGGATATCGGCTTACTGCCCGCTATCTGTTCCAGACAGAACGGGAACCGGAAGGGGCCATCCCCACCATACATGCACCGCAAACGCCGGCACCGCCCCACCTCAGCATACCGCCCCAGGAGACTTCGCCGGAGCAAACCTCCCCGGAGACACCCCGGCAGCAGGATAACTACCCGGAGCTGATCAGCCAGTCCGGTACATATATCACCTACCAGGGAACCAACCAGATCCGGGTGGATCAGCAGGCCTTTGACCTGTGCGGCTATAGCCAGTCCACCGCCGCCACCTATGCCAAGCTGGTCAGCTCGGCGGCGGAACAGCTGGCCGGACAGACCAAGGTATATTCCCTCCCCATCCCAACGGCCTATGGCATTACACTTCCCGACGATATCCGCAAACAACTCCCTGTATATATCGATCAGGGGGAGAGTATCCAAAATATATTTGGCCATATGTCCGACCATGTGGTCCAGGTGAACTGCTATGACAACCTGATGCGTCACCGGGATGAGTACCTCTATTTCCGCACAGACCACCACTGGAACGGCCGGGGCGCCTACTATGCCTACGAGGCCTTTTGCCAGGCCAAGGGCATCACCCCGTACACGCTGGAGCAGCGGGAAGAAGTTGCCTTTGACGGCTTTCTGGGAACCCTCTACCGGGGCAATGGCCAGGACCCCCAGCTGCTTCCGGACACGGTCTACGCCTACAAGCCCCACAGCCAATCGGCCACGATGACCTATTACGACAAGGACGGAACCGCCACCTCCTGGCCCATCATCTCCAATGTGTCCCAGTGGGCGGCTTCCTCCAAATACAGCACCTTTGCCGGGGGGGACCACCCTCTGACGGTGTTCCACAATCCGGAGGTCCCCGACCAGTCCGTGTGCATTGTGGTGAAGGATTCCTTTGGCAATGCGCTGCTGCCATACCTGGTGGACCACTACACCACCATTTATGAAATTGACTTCCGGTATTGGAAGGGGGATCTGGTGGCGTACGCCAGGGAGCAGGGCGCCGACGACCTGATTTTTGCCAATAATGTGATGACCATCAGCACCGGCCTTCTGGTGGGTACCCTCAGCAATAGGATCCCCGCCCACTAGCCCAGGATAAAAGCAGGACTGCGCAAGAGACGGCAGCCCTGCTTTTTGCCTGCCGCCACTGAAAACAATCCGGCTCGGTTGTGGCCCTTTTATCACAGCCCTTCCTGACGGGCAGCAGCTTGGGCCGGCCCCTCTTGCCTTTCCCCCATAAACCGTGTACAATCGTCTCTGCGGCACACTGCCGCCGGATTCTTGACGAGGGAGGGATACCCCATGCGTCTGTCCCAGCCCGTGGGCGACATCACCCAGGGGGTGATCTGGAAGCAGATTCTGGCCCTGTTTTTCCCCCTGTGGATCGGCACTTTTTTTCAGCAGCTGTATAACGCCGTGGACACGGTGGTGGTGGGCCAGTTTGTGGGCAAGGTGGCTCTGGCTGCCGTAGGCGCCACCGGCCCTATTGTCAACTTAACAGTGGGCATTTTCACCGGCCTTGCCGCCGGGGCGGTGGTGGTCATCGCCCAGCGGTTTGGCGCCCGGATGGGGGAGGAGGTCCACAAAAGCGTCCACACCGCCATGCTGCTGGCAGTGCTCATCGGAGTGTTTTTCACGGTAGCAGGCTTTGTCCTTACCCCCTGGTCCCTTCAGGCCATTGAAACCCCGCCCGACGCCCTGCCTGACGCCATTCTCTATCAGCAGGTCTATTTTCTGGGCATGGTTCCCAATATGATTTACAACATGGGTACCGGTGTGCTGCGGGCCATCGGCGACTCCAGACGGCCCCTTTATTCCCCGGCTGCCGCCTCCCTGTGCAGCAGTGGATTGGAGCTGCTGCTGGTGCTGGTCATCCCTCTTGGGGTGCTGGGGGTGGCCATCGCCACCGTCAGCGCCCAGGTGCTGGCGGCGGTGCTGGTGGTGATCTCCCTGCTGCGGGCTTCGGGACAGTCCTATCAGCTCTTTCCCTCCGCCCTGTCCGTCCACCGCCAGCCCATGCTGGCCATCCTGAGGGTAGGTATCCCTACCGCCCTCCAGTCGGTGATGTATTCCGCCTCCAACATCGTCATCCAGGCCGCCATCAATTCCTTTGATACCGACGCCGTGGCTGCCTGGGCCGCCTACGGCAAAATGGACGTCCTCTTCTGGATGACCATGACCGCCCTCTCCCAGTCCCTTACCACCTTTGCCGGGCAAAACTATGGGGCGGGGAAGCTTGACCGGCTGAAGCAGGGGGTCAATGTGTGCATTGCCATGTGCGCCGGGATAACCATTGTGATGAGCGCCGTCCTGGTGCTCTTTGCCCGGCCCATCCTCAGCATCTTTGTCTCAGACGCCGACGTGCTGGAAATCGGGGTGGAAATGGTCACCTTCCTGGCCCCCAGCTACATCACCTATCTGCTGGTGGAGCTGCTCCCCGGCGCCATACGGGGGGCGGGCAAGTCCCTGGTGCCTATGCTCATATCCGTGTTCGGGGTATGCGGCCTGCGGCTGGCCTGGCTGTTTTTGGTGGTCCCCCACTTCCATACCATCATTATGGTGGAGGCCAGCTACCCCATCACCTGGGCCACCACCTCTGTGGCTCTGCTCCTCTGTTACAAGTGGGGCAGGTGGCTGGAGCTGCCCAAAGGGGCATAGCTGCGGCAGCAGAGGACACAAAACCGGCAAAAAAGAACCGGTATTTTTATGAATGACTTCTTTACAAGCAGGAAAAACTATGATAGACTATTTAAGTCTGTGAACAGACCTGATTTACCCCGGGCTTCGTCTCCCGGCTTACACCGGCCGGTCACGCAGCCTGCGGGCACATTGTAGGAAAGGTGGAACCCATCCATGATCCGTAAGGACGAAAAGACCGCAGTAATCGAAGCCAACCGCACCCATCCCACTGACACCGGCTCTCCCGAGGTGCAGATTGCCATTCTTACCGCCCGCATTCAGGAGCTGACCGAGCACCTGAAGATCCACAAGCACGACAACCACAGCCGTCGTGGTCTGCTGAAGATGGTCGGTAAGCGCCGCAAGATGCTGGACTACCTGATGAGCAAGGATATCGAGCGGTATCGTGCCATCATTGCCAAGCTGGGCATCCGTAAGTAATTTTGGATTGAATAGGGGTGGTGCGGACCTCCGTACCACCCCTTCTTCCCATTCATCTGAGCGTACTTTTAGCAGTTGAATCTGGGCCTGCGCAGGTCGGACCCGGCTTCAAGTGCTAAAAGCTTGAAGGCTCGATGAATGGGAAACCACCCACGGAAAAGGAGGATTTTCCCATGTCAACTGTGATCAAGCACAAGGAATTTACCCATCACAAGGTTTACAAGACCGAAGTGGCAGGCCGTCCCCTCACCATTGAGGTGGGCAAGGTGGCAGAGCTGGCCTCTGCCTCTGCCATGGTCACCTATGGCGAGACCACCGTACTGGTGGCTGTCACCGTGTCCCCCCGTCCCCGGGATGGAGTGGACTTCTTCCCCCTCAGCGTGGACTTTGAGGAGAAGCTGTACGCCGTGGGCCGCATTCCCGGCTCCTTTATGCGCCGGGAGGGTCAGCCCTCTCTCCCCGCCGTCCTGGCCTCCCGTGTCATTGACCGGTCCATCCGGCCCCTGTTCCCCTACGACTTCCGCAACGACGTGGTGGTCACCGCCACCGTCATGAGCGTGGACCGGGACTGCTCTCCCGAAGTAACCGCCATGATCGGCGTATCCGCCTGTCTGGCCTTCTCTCCCATCCCCTGGGCCGGCCCCATCGGCTGCCTGGAGGTGGGCTACGTGGACGGTCAGATTGTCTTTAACCCCACCAACGAGCAAAAGCACAACTCCCAGCTGGATCTGACCGTGGCTGCCACCGAGCAGAAGGTGGTTATGATTGAGGCGGGCGCCAAGGAGCTGCCCGATGACATCATGTATGACGCCATTATCAAGGCCCATGAGGAAATCAAGGCTCAGGTGGCCTTTATCAACACCATTGTGGCGGAAATCGGCAAGGAGAAAATGACCTACGACCACGCCGACTTTGACCAGGAGCTGTTTGACAAGATCGTGGCCGCCACCATGGACGAGGCCAAGGCCGCCATGGATACCGACGACAAGAACGTGCGGGAGGAGCGGTGGAACGCCCTCATCGAGCGCTGGCACGAGCTCTTCCTGGAGGACTATCCCGAGATGGACAAGTACCTGGAGGAGATCACCTACAAATTCCAGAAGAAGATTGTCAAGGCCTGGCTGCTGGAAGGCCACCGGGTGGACGGCCGTGCCAAAAATGAGATCCGGCCTCTGGCCGCCGAGGTGGGCGTGCTGCCCAAGGTACACGGCTCCGGCCTGTTTACCCGTGGACAGACCCAGGTGCTGTCCATCTGCACCCTGAACACCCTCTCTGCCGCCCAGAAGCTGGACACCATCTGGGAGGAGGAGGAGAAGCGGTACATGCACCACTACAACTTCCCCGCCTACTCCACCGGCGAGGCCCGCGCCGCCCGGTCCACCAACCGCCGGGAGAAGGGCCACGGCGCCCTGGCCGAGCGGGCCCTGGAGCCCGTCATCCCCTCCGTGGAGGACTTCCCCTATGCGATCCGTGTGGTGAGCGAGGTGCTCTCCT
>CALWOK010000199.1 GCA_944383125.1 uncultured Flavonifractor sp. | reverse complement strand
CTTCAATGAGGAAGTCAGTGCCGTACAGGGGCACCCGGCGGTAGTCACCCACGATTCTCCCCCGGCCGTAGGCGTCGGGCAGGCCGGTGAGCAGCCCTGCCGACCGGGCCAGACGGGTGCGTTTGGGATAGGCGTCAAACACCCCCTCGTTGTGGGTCTTGCGGTAGAGCCGGAAGTGGTGTTCAATTTCCGGGTCCAGCTGATAGCCGTACTGCTCCAGGGCGGAGGTGGCGTTGCGGATGCCGCCAAAGGGGTTGACAATCCGCTTCAAAGGGGCGTCCGTCTGGAGCCCCACAATCACCTCGTTCTCCCGGTCGATGTAGCCGGGGGCAAAGTTGTCGATGCCGGAGACCGCATGGGTTTCCACATCGATGATCCCTTTTTTCACTTCCTCCACAATGAGGGCGTGGGCCTTTTTCCACACAGCCTCTGTTTTTGTGGAAATTGGGGCCAGGAAAGAGCCGTCACCCAAATACGGGGTGTAATTTTTTTGAATAAAATTGCGTACATTCACCAGATGGCGCCACTCGCCTGTGGAAAACCCCTGCCAGGCGGTGCAAGTGACATCAATGCTCATATCTGCTCCTTTTCACAGCAAGTCTCGTTTAATCTTCTGTTCCAGTCCGCCAGAGCGGACTCCTCCAGCGCCGGGACGCCCTCCAGGGGGTAGGGGAGACGCAGGGCCTTGTATTTATGAACCCCCAGGGTGTGGTAGGGCAGCAGCTCCACCCGCTGGATACGGCGGATGGTCTGGAGGTACCGCTCCAGCCCCGCCAGATGCTCTTCCCCATCGGTAAGGCCGGGTACCACCACATGGCGCACCCACAGTGGAACCATACCTCCTTTACAAACAGAAAAGCCGACAGTCCGGGCTTTTCTCGCCCAGACGGCCGGCTTGTTTCTATCATACTCCATGTGGTAGGCTCCACATTATCCGTCAGTCATATGATATCTTTTTATTCCATACAACTGGAATCTTTGTCAAGCAGGGGGATTCCACCCCAGCAAAGCAGGGCTGCCCCCACAGGGCAGCCCCTTGCATCAGCAAATGGTCAGGATGTCGGCAAAGCCCACCATCTCCAGCACCTGCATCACGGCGGCAGGCACATGGGTCAGCACCATGGACGCCCGCTTGGAGGCGGCTGTTTTCTGGCCGATCAGCAGCGCCCGCAGCCCGGCGCTGCTGATATAGGGCACCTTTTCAAAGTCCAGCACTACCTTCTGGGCAGACCGGAATGCCTCCAGGATTTTACTCTGCAGCTGGGGACTGGTGATGGTATCCACCCTTCCCTCAATCAGCAGAGTCACCTGGCTGCCCTCCTGTTTGGTGTTGATGGTCATGTTACATCCTCTCCTTCAGCGGTGATCTTACTGCAAATAATACATACCCGTCAGAATACTGCTCTCATCCAGGCTGGCCGGGCTGTTTTGCAGCACCGCCCCGTTCACATCCAGATAACTGAAGCCGTCCAAGGTTCCGCAGTCTCCCATAAAGACAATCTGGGCCTGGCTGCGCAGAGGCTTGAATTGGTCCACCATCATCTGCAGCTTGGCCCGCAGCTTTTCATCTGAGCTGCGGTTAATCAGAATGGTAAAATCAAAGGGGGTGCTGCCATACAGCTTCCCGGCGCTTTCCTGCTGGGCGCCTGAGAGCAGATTGCGCTCCACAATGTATACCGGCTCCTTTACAAACAGCCGTACAATCCCCTCCACCGCCCGGCGGGTACCCTTGACGCTCAGCAGCGGGAAGGCCACCCGCAGCAGCTGCCGCAGCTCCTCCTCCTCTAAAATATCCCCATCCAGCTCCAGCCCCATCCATCCGGCCAGTATCGGCAAAATGGGGGCAGGGGCAGTATCCACGTCAATATACCGGGCAAGCCCGTCAATGGTTTCATCCAGATCGTTGTACAGGGAGGAGAAGATCGACAGGTAGCGGTGGAAAAAGTCGTTGTTCTGATAGACCTGTGGAAAGGTGCTCAGGAATAAATCCCCTGGGGCATATACCCGCAGGCCGGAGAGCTGTGCCGTCCCCACTCCGTCCAGCTCCAGCCACAGCCACAGATACCGGCCGGTCTGCCCGTAAAGCAGTATATCTCCCTGACCGCTGTACTGTACGCCGTTTGCCATGCCGAACAGCTGCTCCTTCCGGTGGTCGGGTACGCTGTCGTCCAGCAGAAACTGGTCGATGGAGGTAACGGTATCACTCTGGATAAAGTCGGGCTGGTTGGAGGCAAAGGCCCGGATGGTGAGAATCAGATCCCCCTTCAGCTGCACCTCCATCGCCAGACGGCCCCACTGGCAGTCGGGCAGATTGCTGTCCAGACGGCCCAGGATACAGGAGCGGTGGACGGTTTCCTCCCCGGCCGCCAGCACCCCGTCCTCTGTCAGCCGGAACCCTCTGCGCAGGCTGCGCTTCAGACGGCTGTAATTCAATACAAATTTCCGCTGTCCATAATTGGCCATGGTCGCTCACCTCTCATCAGTGCCGCAGCTCCACATGGTTGTGGAACTCCAGCCGGAAGGTTCCAGGGCAGCAAAGGCTGGCATCTCCCAGGCGGATGTCACTGTCCACCAGGGCGGCCCCCTCCGTAGTTGCGGGAGAGAGATACAGGGTATCCACCGCCGCCACACAGGGCAGATCGGTGAGCTGACGGTATACCTGGCTGAACCGGATCCAGCCGCCAAAGCCTTCCTCCCCATTCACATGGTCCAGCAGCCGCTCCAGCAGCTGCCGCACCTCTTCCTCTGCCTGCCGGTAGTGCTGCCGGACGTAGAGCACCGCATTGACGTTGATGGGTACATAATTGGGCTGCACCAGTTCAATGCGGGTGGTCAGAAGACGGTGGGCCTCCAGATGGGACCGGATCTGTTGCAGGTACTCCGCCGAGAGCTTGGGGTATCTCTCTTCAGTATAAGGCTTCACAGCCACTTTGACAAGGTTTTCATCAGAAATGGCCTGTGCTTTTACTTTATGAATGCAAAGACCGGGAGTATGCAGGGCCAGGTATTCATAGTCCGTGGGCAGCACTGCCGTGGTCACCTGCCGCATAACTGAGGCAAACCGGCGGCGCAGCTCCTCCGGGTCCTCCCAGCTCTGCCCTCCTTGTCCCGGTGCAGGGCTGGTGTACACCGTCTGTTGCTCCATACCCTGGGGACCGCTGATATGGACCAGGCGGTTGCCCGCCCGGATATTGCCCACGGCCCCCCGGGTAACGGCACAGTCGCATACATAAAGCCGGTATTCCGTCCCCACGCCGGGGTGGACAATGCGTACCGTTCCCTGACGGGACTGCACCTGATAGCACAGGGTATCCGGGTCGGTATTGCCGGGGGAGACAAAGCGGTATTCCAGCTCTCCGTCCTCCCCCGGCGTCTCGGCCAGAAGGGCAAACTGATCGGGCAGCAGATCCCGCACCAAATCCAGGGAAATCTCCTGGTCCTCATAGCCGTACACCACGCCCAGGTCCCGGTGATGGACCATCTCTTCGGCATAGCACACCACCCGCACGGCGCCCCAGCCCTTGCCGGGGGCAAAACCGAAGCGTTTTTTATCAAAGGTGATGACCACCCCATCCTCCTGCTCTTCCAGCAGGTAGTAACGGCCCCGTTCCCCTACCCCGGCATAGCGCTGGTAGAGCCGGTAGGGCTGGCCGCTTTTCTCCCGGCAGTACACAAACAGGAAGCCTTTGGCCGCCAGTTCACTGTGAACCTCCACCCTGGCTCCCCCCTGGAAGCGGTAGCTCTTGGCCAGAGTCTCCTGCTGTACCACCTGGAACAGATTGGCCGCCAGGGTGGTCAGCCGGGGAACCCGGTCATACCGGGCCTCTTCCAGCAGGCACCGCAGGGCATACCCCTGTCTGGGCGCCTCCTCCAGCAGTGCCGGGGGCTCCTTGCCCAGCGTCAGGGTGACAGGTCCGCTTACCAGAAAACCCCTGGTGGTGTCGATGGCCTCCACATCCTGCCATCCCTTGGCAGTATAGTACTGCCACCTGGTTCTGGCAAAGACAGGCCCCCCCTGCTCAGGGAAGGGGTTGCGTTGTTCCTCCCCCTCCACCTGCACCCACAAATTGAGGCTCCCCTTTTGATCCGGGGGACTGTCCAGCAGCAGGCACAGGCTGGACCCTTTCTCGGGTTGTGCCCCAAAGACCGGCACAGAGCCTACCTTGGCATCCATCAGATAGGTAATATCCCGGTAGCCCCCCTCCTGCACGGTGTATACCGCCGTCAGCTTCCATGGCTCCAGCGCAGTGACCCGGCTGGTTTCAAAGCTCAGGGAGCCGGTCTGCATCCGGTACTGAGCAGGGAGCTGCTTGGGGGGCTGGTCGGGTGTCTGTACCAGCAGGGTGGCCCCCTTGTTCTCCCGGGCAGTGTGGCCCAACAGCTTGAGCATCGCCTGGCGGATCTCGTCGGTTACCTCATTGATGCGGCTCTGCTGGAGCAGATTGAAGGCCGTGAGATTTTCCAGCACCGTAATGCCGGGATCGGACACATTGAAGTTGGTCCACTCCTGAGAATAGAGGGGAATCTGTTCAATGGCCTCGGTCAGCAATTCTTCATAGGTTTTGTTGTTCAGGTCAATGCTGTTGAGCATGGCCACACCTCCCGGAGGGTATCCTGGCGCCCCCCGGCTCAGGCCTGGGGCAGCTCCACATAGATGCGGTGATTGCCGCTGACTGCAATGGCAAAGGGATTGGGGGGCAGTTCATCCAGCACGCAGTCATGGCTGCCCCACCGGTCCAGATAGCGCGCGGTAATGATAAAGCGTCTGATGTGCATGGGTCCCCGGATGGACTGGAGCATGATGCGGATCTGGGCTTCGGTGGGCAGCTTGCCGATGTCCCAGCCCGGCCCCCCCTCCTTGCCCAGAGGGTCCAGATAGGCGTTGATGCTCTCCCGGATCAGGTTCTGCACGTCAAAGGACCGGTGGGCGTCATCGGCCACCGCCCACACATCCACCGAAATTTCCACATACACCGGCTCGGTCAGCACCAGCTCCCGCCGGGTGACGGTGGCCTCGCTGCGCTCCAGCAGCCGTTTCAGCAGCCGCTCCTTCATGGCATTGAAGGAGTAGGCCCCGTCGGCATAGTCCCGCATCAGCACCGCAATGGTGATCTGTCCAGGGGCCTCCTGACCGTTCAGATCCCGTCCCGCCACACACCGGACCTTTTCAATGGCGTCGGAGAAGGCGGACACCTCCCGCACATAGTCCAGCTGACTGACCAGCCGGTTGCGGCCACTGACGATATTGGCCCCCCGGCGGTGGGCCGAGGCAATGTGCTCCAGGTCGCTGCCCGCAAAGGTGGCAATGGGGTTGCTGACGTTTTCCACATAGAGCATCCCGTCGAAGAGGGTGTCCACCGCCCCCGGAGGCAGGTTGCCTCTGGTCCCCCGGCAGCACCTGACCTGTACCGTAAAGGCCACTCCGCTCTGGGCCTGGGGAATGCGGACGTGAATGCCGTCTCCAAAGAGGATGCGGTTGTTCATCCGGTCAATGACATAGTGCCGGTCCTCCGGCTTGGAGTGGTCAAAGTTTTCCACCTCTGTCCACCGCACATAAAAGGACTGGATCCCACCCAGAAAATCATAGGTGACCCGCACATCGTCGGGGCGCTGGGCAGCCAGCTGGGCCATGGCCGGCTCGGGCATGGTGTCCCGCTCGCTGACAAAGACCTCGGCAGACAGGATGTTCTCCGCCGCCAGGGGAAAGCTCATATTGGCGGTGGCAGAGCGCACATAGAAGGCCTCCTCCGGCAGGGTTTCCACGTTGCGGATCTCCACGGCGTTGATCTGGATATGGTTGATACAGGCGTGATAGCGGCTCTGGTCATCAAAGGCCCGCCCCTCATCCACCAGCCTGATCCACCAGCGGGATACCCCCTCCACCTCCATGGGGACAAAGTCCGAGGGAGGCATAAAGACCAGGGTACCCGCCCCCGCCATGTTGCCCGTGTTGTCTATCACCCGCAAGGGCTTCCAGCCGTTGATGGTGGAATATTCAAAGGCAATGGGCGCCTCTTCAAAGTGGTTGTTCTCCTGTACATTGAAGAGGATGCTCACCGGCGCCCCCTCCATGGGCCTGTCAAAGCCCAGGCACAGGCTGTGGTCAGAATAGGGCAGGGGCCGGAAGATGGAGATGGGGGAACCGCTGCGCACCAGCGGGGTGACATCCTCCAGTCCGGTACCCCACACCCGCCGCAGCCGCTGGGGCTGCTGCCAGTTGTCACCATACTGGTAGGAGAGGGTCAGCCCCTCCAGCACCGGCATGTTGTGGACGCAGGGCTGGAGGTAGCAGTTGTCCGCCCGCAGCAGCCGGATGCGCAGGGTACGGCACTCCCATCCCCCCACCGGGGTGGGCTGCCACTGGTCGGGACACTGGAAGGTGATCTCCACTTCTCCCGTGTGCTCCCCGTCAAACAGCGTGGACCAGTCCTGGAAACAGGGCAGTTTACGCCAGCCGATGCCGTTGAAGTACTCCAGCGCAATTTCCTGGGCGCTGGTATCGGCCGTTTGCTGGGAGACAATCTTGGGCTTGCGCTTGATGACTTTCAGCTCTTCCGCCTCCTGCTGGGGCGTAAAGGTGACAAGCCGTTTTGCAAAGGACAGCCGGAAGGAGAGGGTGACGGTGGCCCCCGCCTGGGCAAATACCTTCTGGTGGCCGATGTAGCATTCATCAAAGAGGGAGGCCGAGGTGCCGAAGGGCTGGAAGTGCTCCGGATCCAGCTCCCGGTCGTTGTGGGTGACAAAATCGGGCCGCACTCCGGTACAGGAGGAGGCCAGACCGATCTGCTTGACCTCCACGGCCTGCCGGGGACTTTCCACCGGCTGGAGGCACACCAGTTGGTAGGATTCTCCCTCCAGCTCCAGGGGGACGCTCTCCTCCTGCCGCCGCAGCTCCACCACAGCTCCCCTCCCTGTCACCTGATAGGGAGCCAGGCCGCTGCCGTCGTAGTAACTCCAGCGGTAGTGCTCCGGGTCGGCAAAGTCCACCGGGGTTTCCCCCTCCGGCTGGTGGAGAACCATCTCCACTGCCGCCCCCTTCACCGTATCAAAGGCACTTTTATGGTAAAAAAGCAGGGCATTTTGCTGGATTCCGGGGGCGGAATAGTCAAACAGGGAGATGGGTTCCAGCCGTTGTTCCTCTTCCTCCCGGGGCGCCCCATGGACGGGCAGAAACTGGGCCGGTTTTGGGCCGCCCAGCAGAGGGATAATTTTGCCGAACCGGCCGGACAGGGCCACCACATCGGTGAGCGCTGCGCTGGTGAGATAGACATCCCCGATGGTTTCAAAGATCACCGGCGTCTCATCCGCCCCGTTGCCCACCAGCTTGGTCCCTCTGGGCATATCCAGGCCGGGTACCGTATCCCCCACCAGGCTGGCAATCACCACGCCGGAGGCGGGATAGGCCGGCCGGAGGGAGACGCCCAGCAAATTGACAAATTCGGTGTGATACTTGCCGATGGTCTGGTTGAGCCGGTCCAGATTGCCGGCCATCTGCCGGGCAAAAATGAGGGCCAGCACACCGCCCACATCGGGCCGTACCCGGTCAAAGCGCCATTCCGGCGTATAGGACGCAGCCAGCCGGGCGATCTGCTCCTGCAGATCCTCCGCACTCCGCCCGTCCAGGATCAGTTCATCCCTGGGCAACTTGGTCGGCCTCCTCTCTGTCGGCGGTCAGATAGAACGGGAACACCAGATTATCCCTGGTATTGGTGGCAGTGACAACATAATCCAGGTTGACAATGAGACAGCCGGGCTGACTGTTGGCGTCAATGTGTACTTCCACCTCAGAAATACGGGGCTCCTGCTCCAGCAGCAGGGCCTGCAAATCCCGGGCCATGATGGACAGCATGGTAATGGAGGTATCCATAAAGGTGTAGCTCATCAGCTGACCGCCGAAATTTGGCTCCAGCCACCGCTCCCCCCGGTTGGTCATGAGGATCAGGTAGACCGACTCCTTCACACTCTGTTCCCCGGACGACAGGGCAAAGCGCCCCGTCCCGGCGTCCACCTGGGGCGGGAATTTCATGCCTGTACCCAAAAAACGCTTGTCGTCCATACCCGTTCCTCCTTCTCCTGCTTACCGGGTCCTGTCAGCCAATTTTGATGGGACTGCCGCCCAACGTGGCGGGACCGCTGCTCTCCAGTTTGAGCACCGACCCAGCCTTGCCGCTGAGCTGGTTGCCCTCCAGCTTGAGCATACCATCCGTCTTGTTGGTAAGGCCCTTGCTGGTCTCCACTGTGACGGTGTCTGCCGTCAGCTTGACGCTGCCCATATTGGCGTCCATGGTAAGGGTGATATTGTCTCCCACCTTGATAGTGACTTTTTTTTCAATCTTTACCGTCAGCGTGCCGGACTCCTCTTTTGTGCTCATTTCAATGCTGTTTTTTCCATCCTTGTCCTTGATCAGAATTTTTTCATTCTCATTGTCCATCTGGATGGTATGCTGCTGCCCGGCGGTCTGGATGGTGATTTTGTCCTTGGAACCCTGTTTGTCCTCACTGTCATCATCAAAGCGGATCACACTGCCGTTCTTGGTGACAATCCGCTTGATGGTGTTTTTTTCGTTGGCCGAGCCGGTGAGAAAGCTGTCGGTATCTTTATTGACACAGCCGATGACGTAGGGCCGCTCGATGTTGCCCCCCTCAAAGACCAGCAGAACCTGATCCCCCGTCTCCGGCATGAAGTAGTGGCCCCACTTCGGCCCGCCGGAGGGCATGGCCAGTCTGGCCCACTTGAGTTCATTGGCATTTTCGTCCCGGGTGGGGATGCGCACACACAACCGGCCTTTCATACTCTGGTGGTAATTGCTGGCCACCTGGCCCACCACCACGCCGTATATCCGGGTGTCCCCAGTCTCGGTTTTGGTGGACTGGCGCTCGGAAATATCCTCAATGATGTCGTACAGACTCATAATCCAATCATTCCTCCCAGTCCGGAGCCGCCGCCCGCCCCGGCCATACCGGTCTGCACCTGATTGGCACAGCCGGTAATACGGGTGCGGTATCCCCGGTCATTGGTGTACTCATGCACCACCTCCGTGAGGTAAAAGCGGTTGTCCGCCGGCGTACCCAGGCCCTCAACCTTGATAAACCGACCCGGCACCAGCTCGGGCGCGCCGATACAATCGGCCTCCACGCTGCCCAGCCGGTAGGACATCTGCTCCATCAGAGAGGACACCCGGTTTTCCGCCTGGGTGGTGTTATTGATGGTGGGGTCAATGTATACCTTGGTACCACCCTTCACCAGCTTTTTGGCCTGGCTGCCGGTAGAGATGTTGCTCCCCATAGAGGGGAAACTGCTCTTGGCGGAAATCACCTTGCCCGCCCCCGGATCCATGGCCCGGGCCTCAATGGCCCCCACCAGGCTGGTCAGGCTGTATTCCACCCGAAAGCTGAGCATCAGATCGTCCGGACCCATGGTAATCAGAGTACTGGTATCCTTTTTGGCCTTGCGGAAGAGCACCTTCCCCCGGTCGATAAAAAACTCATAGTTGAACTTTTTTGCCGCTTTGACCACAAACTCGTAGTCGCTTTCGCTGACCATCTCCACAGTATAGGCGCTCTCTCCCGTGGGGGGCGGATCGTCGGGGGTGGACTCCACCTCCACGCCCACCACAGCGCCGGAGGACTTCAGGGCTTCGTATCCGGTGCGCTGGAGCACCTCGGACACCGCCCGGCTGTAGCTGCGGGCGGTACACTGGGCGGCATAGCTGCCCCCCATCATGAGGCCCTTCAGGTCCATACAGTTCACCTCAATATAGGGCAGCTGCTCCTCCTCATAGCCAAAGGCCACTCCTGCCACAAAGCCCACAAAAACAGTCTCCAGGGTACCCAGATAGCCCAGTTTGATGGTCACGGCATTGCCCATGACCACCTGCTTTTTCAGCTCGTCATAGCGGAAGCTGCCCCCCGTGCTCGTTTTTTCAAAGACGTTGTAAATCCGGAAGGAGGCAATGGAGGCCTCAAACCCGGCGCTCAGCTCTACATGGATGTCATTGACCAGCATATCGCTGCTGTCGCTCAAGAGCACCTTGTTTCCCATGGTGATCTCCGCCCGGGGATAGGACATATCCTGGTATTTGCTCACCAGAGCGGTATAGGTCAGGTTGGTAAAGGCGGTGGGGCCGGACAGCCCCCCCAGTCCGCCGGCGGACAGGCCGCTTACATTGTTGGTTGCATTGCTCAGTGCGCCTAACAGACTCATACTGCATCCTCCTGGGAAAACCGGACGGTCAGAAGCCGATGTTAATCAGATTCTGCGCCTTGTCCAGCACGCTTTTGCCGTTGTTGATGGATTGCTGGGGCAGGAACTGATCAAATGCCTTGTTCCAGTATTCGCTCTGTTCCTTATTGTCCACCTGCTGGGTAATATTCAGCCGTACAGTCCCCCGCACCGGACGGCCCGAGGTTGAAAACATGGTGTATCTGACCTGAACCTCTGTCACCTCACCGGTAAAGCTCATATCCGCCCACTGGAAGGTGATGATGCGGGTGAGATCATTCTGCATCAGGCCCACAAAGGCGTTGAGCTTGCTCTGGACGGAATGTACCTTGCCGCTCAGCATCCCTGCCACGTTGCTGACGGTCTGGGCAGATACGCCGCTGGTAAATTTCTCCACCATAAAGCTGTCTGCCAGGGTCATATCATCAAACAGCAGTTCCACCGACATCACCACCGAGGGCGGCCGGTTCATGCTGTTGGGAATACTGTCATCCATGTTCTGCTGCAAGTGGCGGAAGCACACCGAGTCGGCATTGGCCTGGATCACAATACTGGAGGGGTTATACTGCACCTCCAGCCGGTGGGTTCCCCAGGCAGTATTGTCCCCGGTGCCTGTGGCGCCGCTGAGGGCCTTTTTGATCAGGGATGCCATGTTCTGGCCGGTCTGGCTTCCTTCCGTTTGCGGGGCAGTGTGCAGGGTGATAACCGCCTTGCTGGGCGCCCCCAGAATGCTGGATTTCAGGCCGCTGGCCAGCTGGGTCAGTGCGGCGTTCATGATGGGGTCCCCTCCTTATCCGAAGTTGATGAGGCTGCTCATCTTCTGGGCTGTACCCAGTCCTGATACGCTGGTAGCCCCGCTGCCCAGGGCAGCAGCGGTAATGCCGAAGCCCTTTTTGAATTCGTCGTCCCACCACCGGCGGTTGTAATCATCCGTAGAGTCCTGCCGCAGCCGCAGGCTGACCACCGCCCGCACCGGACGGCCTGAGGTGGAAAACATGGTATACTGTGCCATGACGGTTTGCAGCTGCCCGCCAAAGGTAAAGTCCGCCCAGTGAAAGTACACTTTCCGGGTGTAGAGGTTGCGCAGCGCAGCCACCAGGCCTTCCACCTGGGTCTGCACCGTCCACACCTTCCCTTTTGCACCTGCCACAGCGGTGGCGATATTGACGCCGGTCTGGACGGAAACGCCTGAGGTGAATTTCTCCCACATAAAGCTGTCCGCCAGGTTGACCTCGTCAAAGTAGAGCCGCATACTCAGACTGATTGCAGGGCGGGCATTGGCATTCTGGTGGCTCTTCTGTCCCTCCGCCACTGCATTGCTGGTATTGGCGGCATAGATGCTGCTGTCAATTTGCAGTTCAGAAGGATTGAACTTTACCTTGTAAAATCGTTTTTTTGGGGGGAGCGGGGGGGCGGCGGTGGGCAGGCTTTGCACTGCTCCGCTCAGGGTGTTCCGGCGGGGCCGGGTGGATGCGGCACTCCCGGCCGGCGGGCCGCCCGACTGCTGGAATGTTGCCCGGAGATCCACCACCTCCAGCATGGCCTGCTCCAGATTGCCCATCAGGGAATTGCCCGCACTGGCGGCGGCATTTTTAAGGGTATCACCCAATGCCATAATCCCAACCTCCTTTTCCTGCCGTTAAAACCGTCCCCGGCGGCTGCGCTCGGTCTGGAGCTTGCGCTCCATCTGGCGGTAGACCTGGCTGGTGATCTGATTCATCTGCTGGGCCATGGTCCGGTTGATGAGGGCGGTAATGTCTTCTGTGGTGTGCTCCACCACCTGCTGGTGGAGATCGTTGACCTGTATCTGGCTGCTGCTCTGGTGGGTAATCTCCTCCTGGGCGGTCTGCTGGACCGTGCGCTGGGTGCGCTGCTCCTCCAGCCGCTGGAGTACCTCTTCCAAAGAAGTGTTGTCCTCCCGTTTGAAGATAAAGGGTACCTTTTCCCAGGCCCCCGGCCGGTGAGAGACGCCCCCTCTCCGGCGTGTCTCCTCCCGCAGGGTTTCCAGCACCTGCTCCCCTGTCCGGGGCAGCGTCGGCGGCTCCTGCCGGGGGGGCTGCGGGATGTGGACATGCTCCAGTTCAGGGGCTGCCGCCTCCTGCCTTCTGGCCATATCCGCATTGAAGGCCCCCACATTCCCGGCATGTACCAGCCCCTGGGCAATGGCCTCTCCGGGGTTGCGCTCATAGCGCAGCACAGTCTCATATAAGCGGCGGGTCAGCGGGTCGGCCTGCTGCAAAAGATGCTCCACCTGGGGCGGAATGCCGGAAACCTCCTGTTCCTGTCCCTCCTCTGCCTGGGCCAGCTGCCGCAGCACCAGCTCGGGCTGCTCCAGAGCACGCAGGGCGTCGGCCCGGGTACGGGCCTGGTCTGCCGGGGTGGCCGTGACCTGGCGCACCGGCGGAGGCTGTACTGTCTGAATCCGCTCCAGCCGCTCCCGGTTGAGCCGGTCAATCTCCCGCAGCTGCTCCAGCAACTGCTGGGGGTCTGCTTGGGGCTGGAGTGGTCCGGATGAGAATCCCAGTTCCTCCCCCTCCGGCTCAGATGGCTGGGCATGGATTCTGGCTGCCTGCTCCGGGACATGTGGAGATGTCTCCATCTGCCGGATTACCGTATGCTCGCTGCTCTGGCGCTCCCGCTCCTGCCGCAATACCTCCAGAGTCTCCCGCACCTGGCCGGGCAGCGGAATTTGCTGCTGCACGGGTGATTGACCGGTGAGCGGAACATCCTGCTGCTCCAGCAGGGTGGTCTCCCGCTCCATCCCGGCCAGCTCCCGCAGGGTGAGCACCGCTTCCCGGCTGGTATGGTACAGCTGCTGCTGCCGCAGCTGCTGCCGCTGTACTGTTACCTGCTCTCCAGCGGCAGGCGTAGGTCCCGGTTCGGACGGCTCTCCCTGACGGATGCTCTCCCGCAAGGTCTGCCGGATCAGTTCGCTGCTCTCCGGCTGCACTGCCCCGGCCTGCTGCTCCAGCTCCCGCAAGGTCTGGCTGCTCTCCCGGTGGACCAGCTGCTCCCGCCGTTCCCGCAGGATGGACCCGGGTTCCCCCTCCTCAGGCGCTCCGGGCTGGTACCCCGGTGACGGCTGAGGTCTGTCCGGCTGGGGCTTTCCCCCCAGGATCTGCCGGGTCAGGCTGGTCAGCTCCAGGGTGGTCAGGCCGGTGCGCCCCTCCGGCGGCGGTCCTTCCTCCTGGCTGTCCTGAGGGGGCTGATCCGGCTGGATATGGGTCAGCGTGGGAGGCAGATAAGGCGGCGGGGCAGATTCCTCTCCTGCCTCCCTCCCCGTTGGCTGTCCCATCTGCTCCAGGGTCTGATACAGCTGCTGCTGGACCAGATGATCTCCCGCACCTGCGGGTTCTGTACCCGGCTTTGCCGGTTCTCCGGAGACAATGCTCTCCCGCAGGGTCTGCCGGATCAGCTCACGGTCGCCCGGTGGCACTTCCCCGGCCTGCTGCTCCAGCTCCTTCCAGGTCTGGCTGCTCTCCCGGTGGATCAGCTGCTCCTGCCGTTCCCGCAGGATGGAGCCGGGTTTCCCCTCCTCAGGCGCTCCGGGCTGGTACCCCGGTGGCGGCTGGGGCGTGTCCGGCTGGAACCGTTCCCCAAGCATTTGGCGGGTCAGGTTGGTCAGCTCCAGGGTGGTCAGGCCGGTGCGCCCCTCCGGCGGTGGCCCTTCCTCCCGGTGGTCCTGGGAGGGCTGGTCCGGCTGGGTATAGGTCAGAGTGGGGGGCAGATAAGGCGGCAAGGCGGATTCCCCTCTTACCTCGCTTCCCCCCGGCTGGCCCATTTGCTCCCGGGTGTAAAAGCTCTCCCGCAGCTGCCGCAGTGCGTGGATTTCCCGTTCCTCCAGGGAACGATACCAGCTCTGGTAGCTGTCCCCCTCCTGAAAGCGGTTGGTATGCTGGGTATGGTAGGTTTCAAAGCGGCTGAGGGATGGCTCCGCCACCTGGGTCAGGCTGTGCTGAACGGTAAGCCAGGTGTCCCGGTCGGTCATGCGCCGCTCCACCGTATGGGTCAGCATGTGATCCACGGTAGACAGCAGGGCGGCCTCTGCCGCCTGGGAGAGCACCTGTTCCTGGGTTTCCGGCGGGGGGAGGATATCCCCCTGTTCATAGCGGTTGACATGGTGGTGCAGGGCCACCGCTCCGCCATAGATGTGGTTTTGCCGCAGTTCTTGCAGCTGTAAGGAACGGCTCACCCGCAGCTGCTCCGACAGCCGCAGCTCCTGGTTGGTGAAGGTATCTCCCAGGCCGGTGAAATTATGGTGAAAGGCGGTAACCTGCTGATAAATTTTCCCGGTTTGCAGCCGGTGGTAGATATTCTGATGGAGATGGTACCGGGGCTGCACCAGGGTATGCTCCTCCGCTGCGGAGCCACGCTGTCCCTCGGGACGGTCTGCCCCCTCTTCCCGCCGCAGGGTGGTGAGGGCACGCTGGGTGGTCTCCTCCCGGTACAGGTTGGTGAGGGTGGTCAGGTTCTGCTGCTCCTCCCGCAGCCGCCGCACCTCCTCCATAAAGTGGGAGACGTCGGACACCCCCAGCTTGCGGAGCACCGAGGTAATATAGACTTGATCCTGATAGGTAAAGTGGTTGTCCTGGTGGAGCACAATGCGGTTGAGCACATTGTTTACCACATCCACCTTCACCTGCTGGATATCGGTAAAGGCATTGCGCAGCTCCAGGCTGCTGCCTCCCCCCAGATCCTCCGGGAACTCCGGCGGGGTGGTCACCAGAAAGAGCAGGTCTTTGGGGGCAATGCGGGCGGTCATCAGGCCATAGTTGGCGGTGAGACGCTGCCCGAAGGCCTCACAGCCCCCTGCAAGGTTCAGTCCGGTTTTCAGTTGGATAGGCTCTCTCAGGGTCAGCATACCGGCCTGCTCCCTCCTTGCTCATAGATTACGGCTCCTGGGTACCCTCTGATTCCTCTTGTGCTGGGGAACCAGCCGCCTGCTCCGCCTTCTCCCGGCGCTCCTGGCGGGCGGCCTCGGCGTCCCTGGCGTCCTGCTCCTGCTGGGCCTTTTCAGCTTCCCGGGCTTGCTGTTCTGCCTGCTGCTTTTGCTTGATTTCGTCGCTGAGGCTGCTGGTGGGAGACTGGGCGTAATCGGCCCCCACGTCGGTAAGGGCATCGCTCCAGGGAATATCCACACACAGCATCTCCCGGTAACCCAGGGTAGTGGTCTCCACCAGCAGACCGGACTGGTCGCCCACCAGATCGCCATAGGTCTTTTTCATCACGCAGCAGCCGGTAAACACATAGGTACGGGCCACCACAAAGGGAATGAACTGATTGGGCGCCCGCCCCACAAAGAGAAACACCGGCAACGCCAGGTTGGCCCCCAGGGGCATGGGGTCCACATAGTCCACCCCCACATACCGCTCGATCTCCAGTGTGAAGGGGCGGGTGATGGGCTTGCGGAGCATGTGGACATAGTCGTTGAGGCCTCCCTCCTGGATGAAGTCGTACTCCATCTCCCGGGTGAAGGCCTTCACGCTTTTACAGGGCAGGTCAAAAAGCAGTTCCACCCGCAGCATAAAGTTGAAGTTGACCAGGGGGTTGCGCCCCTGGTTCCACACCAGAATATTGCCATCGGTGATTCCGTGGCTGTCATTGAATACGCTCATCCGCGACCTCCTCCGGCGGGCCGGCGCACCGCCTGGCGGCCCATCTCCAGGATGCTCTTTTCCTTTTTCTTTTCCGAGGGATTCAGGCTGCTGTTGATGGTGGAGATCTCCTCACACCACCGGCGGCGGCTGGCGTGGTCCATGCCCAGCACATCCTCCTGGCTCCAGTGAAAGTAATAGGAGATAAAGCTCATCTCCTTGTACAGCTCCTCCTGGGGGTACAGGGTTATCCCTCGGGCGTAAAATTTATCGGTACCTCAAAGCTCTTGCCGCAATCGGGGCATACCGCTTTCATCACCGGCGGCTCCACATCGTTGATCCGCTGGTACATATCCTGCAAAAAGGCCAGATCGGCGGTAAAAAACCGCTCCACAATGTTGGGTACAATGGTCTCCATACCCTCCAGCTCCACAATGACCTTGGACAGAATCACCACCGTCAGGTAGGAGGGGTTGGCCAGCACACGGGGGTCCCGGGTGGCGGAAATCTCGTCCCCGGCGGTGGCCAGACGCATTTTTCCCCGCTTATGGACCTCACCCACGGAATCCACATAGCCCTTGGGCAGTTCAAACTCATAGACAGTAGTCATGGAAATATCCTCCAGTTTCTCCTTGATAGGACAGGGGCCTGCCTCCGGCGGTACGGGGGCAGGCCCCCGCCCTACCGGTCAGACCGGCAGGGCGGGCAATCCCCCTGGAATTAGTTGGGGATGGTCAGCTCCTCGTAGGCAATTTCCACCGTCTCGATGGCCACGTCACTGGTGGAGGCGTTCAGGTCGGGACCGTTGTACTTGCACACCCAGGCGTCCTTGAGAATCCAGGTCAGGGGGCCTGCGGGGGTCTCCTGAATGGACTGGGGGGCGCCGTCGGAGATGTCGATCAGCTCAATGGTCACGTTGCGGCGGGGCGTCTCGCCCCGGTGCTCGGACACGCAGTTCTGAATCCAGGTCTTGAAGTCCTGGTCCTTGGTGTAGCCCATCTTCAGGGTAATGTTGCCGTGCTTCACCAGACCCTGAATCTTGACGGGGGCCAGGCTGCTGGAGTTGCCCTGGCGGAACTCGATGACGTCCACACTGGCGTCAATGCCGGTGACCTCGTTGAAGGCGGCCACGCCGTTGACCTCGTCCACCGACACCAGGAAGTTCATTTTCGTCAGGGGATAATACAGGCCGGAAGAATTGGTAGTAGCCATACTGTTTTACTCTCCTTTTCGTAGGTAATGATGCCTGGAAGGGCGGATTATTCGGCGGCAGCCTCGCCGCCGGCGGCCTCTGCGGTGAACTGGGTGACCCGGAACACCACGAACTCGGCAGGACGGCTGGGGGCAATGCCGATCTCGCAGATGAGGCGGCCGTTCATAATGTCGCTCCGGCTCATGGTATTGGGTCCAATATCCACATAGAAGGCCTCTGCCGGGGTCTCGCCGGACAGCATGCCGGCCCGGAACATATTCTCCAGGAAGGAGGATACGGTGGCCTGCACTCTGGCCCACAGGGAGGAATTGTTGGGCTCAAACACCACCCAGTTGGTGGCGTTCTTGATGGACTGCTCCACATAGATAAACAGGCGGCGCACGTTCACATACTTGAAGGCGCTGTTGCTGCTGGCGGTGCGGGCGCCCCACACCCGGATGCCCTGGCCGGGCAGCGCCCGGATCAGGTTGATGCCGGCGGGGTTGAGGATATCCTGCTCCCCGGTGTTGTAGTTCACCGACAGGCCGGTACAGGCGACGCTTTCATTGGCGGGGGCCTTGTGGACGCCCCGGGTCACGTCGGTGCGGGAGTACACACCGGCCACAGCGCCGGAGGGGGGTACAAACCCGGGCTTCTTGGTGACGGGGTCAAACACCTGCACCCAGGGGTGATACATGGCGGCGTAGGTGGAGTCAATCATGGAGCGGTACTCCAGAATATCGTTGGTCTTGACCAGCTCCTGGGGTACGTCGATCACGGCGAAGCAGCTCTGCTGGTTCTCACAGTGGGCCACCAGGGAGACTACCACCTCGGGAATGGTGACGCCGGGTACCGCAAGGATGCTGGCCAGGTTGTTCTCCAGAAAGGCCCGGATACCGGTACGCTTGCCGGGGCCGCCGTCCTGACCGATGTACACCCCTGCGTTGACGGCATCCATGGTGCCGTCGCTGCCGCCGGCAAAGGCCACGGTGCCGCTGAGCTTTCCCTTGCCCAGCAGGGCGGCAACAGGGTTCTCCACCTCGTCGGTCAGCTTCAGATCTTCCACCACCACCAGCTTGCTGGAAGCAAGGCGGGCAGCCAGGTTGTTGATGGAGTTGGGTACCAGGTTGACCCCGGGATAGGTTTCCACCTCGCCGTCACAGCGGACGGTCACGTCCATTTCCACAGAGTAGAGCACCACCTTGGGAACCAGGGCAGCGTCCACGGGGTCGTCGGTAAACTCACCCTCAAAGGTGACAACATTGTCAAAAATGCTCTGGATGCGGTTCAGCTCCCCGGCAAACTCCACCAGGTCACCCTCGGCAAAGCCGCTCAGGTTCTTGGCTGCGTAAACCCGCTCCCCCTCCTTGCGGATGAGCTGCAGCTTACGCTTGTTGACGGTGGTGAAGCTGACCAGAATCCGGTTGCCCCACTTGCCCTCATTGGCAGCCCGCAGGGAGAGGGGACCGGCGACAGCGGTGGCCACAGCGGCATTTTCCGGCACCACACGGGAAATGAAGCAGCGGGTGCCGCCGTTGGTGAAGAACTGCTCCACGCTGGCGGGGAGGTAGCGGTAGGGACCGTGGGTATACTCGCTGAGGTAGCCGCCGAACTGCCGCTGGAAGTCCGCAAAACTGGTACACAGGGAGGGGGCGCCGATGGTGGGACCCTTGACGGTCATGCCGATAAAACCGGCGGTGCTGGTACCAACACCTTCGATAGCACGGGGGGAGGAGTCAAACTCTTCCACATAGACGCCAGGAGAAAAATACTCAGCCATAGTTTTGTCGGGATCAGGTTTCTCTGACCTGACCCTTCCTCCTTTCACTTAAATCACAGTATGTCAATGATTTGTGCGCAACAATTAATAGACCACGGTGGCCTGGCCGGGGGTGATGATTTTGATGCTGCCGCCGTAGCTGCAAGTCAGGGTACCCTGGTTGGTGAGACTCATCTGTCCCCCCACGCTGGGTCCCGGCTGATCCACCCAGGTACCCATGGGAGCAGGTACACAGGGCTGGGGGGTCAGTACCCCCAGAGCTGCTGCCGTAGCAGAGGCCACCGCAGGGTTGGCCAGACTGGTACACATGCCGCAGGAGCTGACGTTGACCATTGGGGCGGCATCCATCGTAGTGGCTGCCATCTTGCCCTCATAGGAAACCATCACCTGGGATGTGGCGGTCAAAGTTCCCGTTCCCATCCCCATGCTGCACATGATGCTGGCTCCTGTTACCACAGGAATGGCCATACTACAGATCCCTCCTCTCCTCAATACCGGAAACCGTGGCGGGCAGCTGGGACTGGGTCCGGAGATCCATGGTCTGGAAGTGGGGGACCCCCCCTGCCACCCAGCGGACGATCCAGCGGGATGCCGTGGCGTCATCCCGCACCATCAGCCGGTACCGCTCTCCCGGCCCTGTCCCTCCAAACACCAGAGGGCAGATGGGAAAGTAGTTCCGGAACTCCATTTCCAAGGCCCGGTCCAGCTTATACTGCTGGTCATTGATCCGCCGGACCACCGAAAAGGGTTCATAGATCCCCTGATCCGGGTCCACCAGGGCGTACCAGGTGCGGCTCAGTTCCAGCCTGTGGGGATTAAAAAGTGTGATGATTTTCTTCCGGGGGTCCTGTTCCCGGATGAGACAGGGGCTCTCCCCCGCCCGCACGGCATCTATGGTCTCAATGCCGGGCAGCTCCCCCTCCAGCCCCAGGCAGGGGTACCGGCTGCGGTTGTAGTCGGGGCCGGGGATCATATGCAGCTCCAGCAGGGGTGTGCCGGGGTCCAGTGTCTCATAGCGCACCTCCAGCTCCCGGGATACAAATCCCGGCAATACAATGCCCAGCCGGAAGTTTTTGCGCTCTTGATTGACAAAGATCATGCTGCCGTCGGTGCGGAACATGGGCCGGACCGGCGCCCCGTCCCATGTGAGCCGGATCTCCCGGTCCTGGACGGGAAAGCCGGTGGTGGTGTCGATGAGCCGCAGCGCCAGGCCCAGCCGGTGTACAATGGTGACCGGCACGGATTACCCCTCCTCTCTGGGGACGCCCCGCATGGCCACGGTAAACTGGGCCTCTGTGACCGGGGGGGAGTCCACAATAATCTCGCTGGAGACAAAGACCGGGGAGGCTTTATAGAACAGGCTGACCTGGTACGGCTTGTTGATGGCCGACCAGACACGCACCTTGTCCTCCAGAGACAGCTTGGCAGGGGTGAAGATAATGGGCGGCTCCTCATTTTCCAGCCAGGTCTGGAGCTGGCGTGGGTTGACGGCGTTGCCGTCGTTGACAATCTGGGCCGCACGGCCCAGGATTTTCTGCACATCGGCCGCCTTCAGACCCATCTGGGAGGAGCCGTTGATAAACAGCATGTAATACAGGCTGTAGGGCCGGGGCGGTTTTTGCAGACGGGTCCGTCCGGTTCCCACCATGGACGGCACGGATACCTCGCCCTCTTCCCGAATATCGTACAGGTAAATTCCCAGTATGTAGTCGGCATCCTGTTCGGCAGGACTGCACACCGAAATATTGTTGGGGGATGGGATTGGTTCAGGACACATTTTTCCCCGCAACAGCTGTACCATATAGGTAGAGACGTCGGAAATGATCGGATAATCTGCCATTGCATCACTCCTTTCCGGTATCCGGAGGCTATGCCAGGAACCGGGCGAACAATTCCTCCGCCTGGGCCTGGATCTCCCTGTTGGTCAGCACCCCGTAGTCGCTGTTCTGGAGATAAAGCCCCTCTGTGCCGAACTCCTGCCCTGCGTAGTCTTCACAGATGTAGAGTACGCTCTGGTACTTGGCAGTGAGCGACATATGGTCCACGTCCTGCTCCGTCTTGCCCCGGATGACAGCGTCGGAGTAGGCGGTAAACCCGTAATAGGTGGCCCCTTTGGCCAGTGTTCCCAGGTTATACCTGGCATTCCACACATAGCGCATCCCGGTGGAGGCCTGAATGGCCGTCAGGGGGATGTACTCGTTGCCCATGTCGTTATACTTCAGATAGACCAGAGGATTGCCCAGCTCACTCTGCCGCCGGGATACCGAGGTGATCAGCGTCAGGGCTGCATCCGACTTGGTCTGGTCGTAATACATTTGCAGGGCAGTCAGGTAGACCGCTCCTTCGCCGTTCTTTCCCAGTCCGGCATCCGGGCCGGTTCCGGTAATCCCAGCACCACCCGTCCCGGTTCCACCCGTCCCGGTTCCACCCGTCCCGGCGCCGCTTCCTTGGCCTCCCGTTCCGCCTGTACCGGTACCGCTGCCTCCGGTACCTGTTCCGCCGGTACCGCCTGTTCCGGCACCTCCAGTCCCAGTGCCGCCGGTCCCAGTACCTCCGGTGCCAGTGCCTCCGGTGCCGCCAGTACCCGTTGTGCTTCCCATGCCCCCGGTCAGGGCGCCGCCGGTATTCAACAGGCTGGCTCCCTCGCCGGCAAAGAAGGCCTCGGCAATGCCGGACAGATCGGCCGCTGTCTTTTCTTCCCGCATGGCCGCTGCATAGGCGTCGGCATTGTTGAGGATGGCGTTTTCCACCGCCCCGATACCCTGGTCGAAATCTTTGGAGCCGTTCAGATTTTTCTGGGCAGACATGGCCTGATACAGCTCATTGAGGGCGGGGAATACCAGGCCGTAGTCCAGGGGAAGCAGCCCCTCCAGGCTGCTGATGTCACTGTCCAGCCGGTCCAGGTCCTCCTGGGAGGGATTGCCGCTGTTGATGATGCCCAATCCATCCTGTTTCAGCTGGGCCACCTTGGCCCCCAGGGAGCCGTCGCTCATGCTGGCCTGGGCAGCTGCCAGCTGGGCTTTTTTGCCGGCCAGCTTGTCATTTAACTGGCTTGCCAGCTGGCTGTTACCGTCAGCCATCGCCTGGGCAGCCTGCTCTTCCAGATCGGCAATCTCCTGGCTGAGCTGATGGATCTGGGCGGTACTTTCCTGCTGGATGCTGTCGATTTTGGCATCCACTTCGGCAATCTGGTCCTCCAGCTCCTTGGCCTTGGCCAGATCGTTTTCATCCAAAGCGGCCATCATCTGGGTTTGCAAATCGCTCTTTTCCACCATCAGGGCATCCAGCTCATTGCCTCCGGAAGCCAGTTCATTTTCCCGGAAGAGATTGCTGAGCGAATCAATGTGGGCATCCAGAGAGGAGATGGCCCCCATCTGGAAGGCGTCTGACGGAATAGACAGGTACCAGCTGTTGGAACTCTGCAGCCGTTCCTCCAGATAGCTCATGGCATCCTCGGTGCTGATGCGCAGGGTGCGGGCGGTGATCAGGAACTCCAGCTCATTGCGCATGGTATTCAGCAGCGCGGTATTCTCGCTGACAATGCCGTTGAGCATGGCAGACCCTTCCCCCTGGCTCAGGGCCTTGTTATAGTCCCCATTCTGTCCGGCACTGAGGGCGCCGGTATAGGCGCTTTCCGCCTGCCCCAGCAGGGTGCCGTCCAGCAGGGCCAGCTCCCGCTCCTTGTTGGCCACCACGCCATTCTGAATGTTGCTCAGATCAATCAGGTTGTCTACATCAGCGTTGCAGGCGGCGTTGCTCCCGCCCTCGGCGTCGCTGATCAGCTGGTTGGCCATGGTAAAATAGGCCTTGCTCATGACGGTGGTACCCTCTGCCAGCATCTTGCCCTCATGCTCAATGAGAGAGGTTTTCACATTGTTCAGGCTGTCATTGACTGCGGAAATCATGGTGGCGTCTGTCACCGGTTCGCTGGTATCCACCACGTTGCCCTCTGCATCCACCACCTGGGAGTAGGACACCACATCGGTGGACAGCTGGTTCAATTCCGGCTCCAGAATGCGCATGACCTCCGCCCGGCGGGTGGCGTCCACCGCCTTCATGACCCCCTGCACCGCCTCCACCTGGACACTGGTGCCGCCGTTGGCGTTGAGATAGTCCAGGTAGCGCTGAAGGGCATCCAGCTGACGGTCGGCCTGGTCTGTCACCTCGTTGTGTACCTCGGTGGCAAAGATGGCCTCAATCCGGATGATGTTGTTTTTGGCCTCCGGATTGTCTGCCTGGGTTTCCTGCAGGGTGCTGCGGTGGGTTTTCAGCGGAAAAAGCTCTTCCATCCCCTCCAGGTCATAGGGATCAGGGATGTCATAGATGCAGGCGGCGGTATTGGTGCGCAGGTCATAGGTAATGCCGTCTGACTTGGTATGGTGGGTGAAAAAGAGGGCTTCAATGACCTCTTTCTCCACCGGCGTGCCGCCGGTGGTAATATCCTCCAGGGTGGAGGCGGTGGTAATGTCAAACCAGGTACCCTCTGCCAGCTCGGATTTGTAGTAAATCCGGTTCTGGCCCGATTCATCTGCCGACGCCTGGGCTGTGGCATAAATGCTGTCGGTCAGGGCGGACAGATGGATCAGATGGGTTCCGATGACCAGGGTGGAGGTTTCAATGTCATCAGGGTTGATGTGTACCGCCTGCTCCTCATCCCAGACGGCCCCGGCCAGCAGCAGCTGGGCGCCCAGAATCACGCTCAGGATCAGGGCCACCGCGGCGGCCAGTCTTTGTTTCCGGTGTCTCATGGGGTCCCTCCTTCCTGGGCGTCGGTGACGATGGTACCCAATTCGGTGTCAAAGCGGGCGGTGAGCAGCAGTTCCCCGCCGCTGTCATACAATTCCAGTGTGACGTCGGCCAGGCTGCTGATGAGCAGGGTCAGATACTGAAAGGACTGGGAGAGGTCCATCCGCTCCGTGGAATAAACTCCCTGGTCGCCGTACCGGATCACATAGCTCTTGGCCCCCACGCTGGCGTTGATGCTGATGGTCAGCTCGGAGGTGCTCACATTGCCCAGATTGCTGGTAGAAGCCCGATAGGAGCCGATGGTGCGTTCCTTTGGCCCGGTGTCCGTCTCCACCTTCAGGTTGAGCACATCCCGGGAGATGGTGGCGTCAATGGTACACTCGGTCACATAGGTATCCCCGTCATAGAAGCGGAGTACCAGCTCCGCTCCGCCGCCGTAGTCCAGGGTCAGGTGGGAAACCTCCTCCCCCACCATGGTACGGGTACCAATCTGCACCCCGTTGCTCCACACCTCAAACTGGTTGATGGCGGGCTGAAAATCCTCCGGGATGGATACTCCAATGTGGAAGGTCAGATCGTCCACTGTGGTATAAATATAGTAATAGGGGTCCTGGATGGCATCAATGAGGGCAAAGCTGTCCCCGCTGGCACCCGTATCGGTATCCAGGGATGCTCCCATCATATACTTGGTCACTGCCCCACAGGTCAGCCGATCAAAATCGTACAGCTGCTCGTTGTAGCTGGCCAGGGCATCCAAAGCCTCCAGCTGAGTTTCCTGGTAGGTGGCCTGGGCGTCGTCCACCTGGGTGAAGTCCACTTTGCCCAGCTTGTTGAGGGCAACCGCCTTGCTCAGGTCATCCCGCTGCTGGTTCAGGGTATTTGCCAGGGTAAGATAGGCATTCCAGCTGCTGACCAGCGCCTCAAATGCGCTCTCCACTTCGCTGCGTACCCCCGCCTCTGTACTCTCCTGTTCGGTGCGGGCGCTTTCATAATCCATGCAAGCCGTATACAAAGCGTATAACTCATCTTCAATATAACGGGAACCATCAATTTCTCCCTTGAACCACTCCATGGTAAAGGTGAAAAAGAGGATGCGGATCTTGCCCGCCCAGGGCCTGTCAATGGAGGTGAGAAACTCCTTGTACTTTAATTGGAAGGCGGCATAGTCCACCTCCTGCCCCTGCTTGACCATATTCACATAGCCCTGAATGGCGTCCATTTTCCCGCCATACTCTTTCCGCATCAGGGACTCATAGCTCTCCAGATTCATCAGGGCGGTGGAGCAGGCGGAGCGGGCCTCGTAAACACTCTGGTCATTGTCCAGGGTGTATACCACAATGCTCTCCAGCATCTCCCGGGGCATGTTCAGCTCATTGAGAGAGTTGCGGAAGGTATACCCGCTGGTGACATCCAATCCAACCATCTGGGTCAGGTCGGCTTTCTGGGTTTCAAAGGTGCGTTTCAGGTTGGACAGCTCCGTGGTCAGGGTGTCCACCTTTTTGCTCATGGTGTCCACATCGCTCTGGGTGGCCTGACCGGTCACCAGCCGGGCCTGGTTGCGCTCCAGCTGGGCCTTGGCGTCATCCAGCCGCTGCTGGGTGAAATTGACCTTCTCCTGGGAGATATACACCTGGGTATACAGCTTGTTCACATCTGCCAGCACCTGAAAGCGCTGATCGTTCATCTTGTGCTGAAGGTTCTGGATTTCCACCTGAAGGGTCAGGGGCTTTACATTCATCTCATACTCCTCAATCATATTGAGGGGCTGGGGAAATTTGAAGCTGAGCAGGGGGGACCAGCGGAAGGAGGTTTTGTTTTTCACCTTGGCCTTGATGCCCTCCACTGCCTCCACATATTTCATCTGTTTGAGCAAAATCTGGCTGTAGGTTTTGGAGATATCCTTGCTGCCCGCCAGGGCCATGGACTGGGCCTGCTGCAGCAGAAACACCTTGCTGCCTGCCGCCTCCGCCCTGGGAGCCAGGGGCAGCACCAGTCCCCCGCACAGCAGCAGGCAGACCAGACGTGCCAGGATGGATTGGTGCAGTTTCATGTGGCCCCTCCTTTGGCTGGGGTATGGCTCAGGCGGTGTGGATGGCGTACATAAAGAACTGGTCCACGCCGGCGTCGGTGCAGTAGAAGGTGTAGAGCAGGCCGTCCCGCTCATAGGAATAAATGTACATCTGGCTGTCTCTGTCATACCCGTTGACCGTGTATACCCCTTCGTAGCTGGAGGTGGTCTGAATGCCTACCCCTTCCACGGAGCGGTTCTGTCCCGCCAGCAGGTTGATGGACACGGCCTCGGGCAGATCCACCCAGGCAATACCGGAATAGTCGGGCTGCCCGAACGCCTGGGTAATGCGGTTGATGGAGCTGTAGTTCTCTCCCTCCACCATGACGGTATCAGACAGAACGTAGACGCCCGTCACGGTCCAGCTGTCATCCAGGGCGTTGGCTCCATCGGCCACAGCATACACGGCGTTGATCTCCTCCATGGACACACAGTACTCGTTGTCGGTGCTGTACACCTGGGTAGCCCCGGTATACATCTGGGAGACGTCGGTGGTGTTCTTGTCCAGAAATTCCTGGTATACAATGGTGTCTTTCTGGAACGAGCCGGTAAAAATCTGGTTGCCCGTGCTGTTATAGAGCGTCCCGGTACCGGTGCGCACCCCGGATACATAGCTGCCGTCATACTCCAGCACGCCGGTGGGCCGGTAGAACTTTCCGGTGCCGTTGTACAGGTTGTCGGTAAAGGTACCGGTATACTGGATGGTGCCGTCGCTGTAGTAGCTGGTGCCGTTGCCGTTGTACATATTGTCGGAAAACTGTCCCTCATAGACGGTGTTGCCGTCCTTGTCATACAAGGTACCGTTGCCCTCACACCGGGCGTCCTTCACCTGGCCCACATAGGCCAGATGCCCGTCCCGGGCCAGAATGCGCACCGAACCGTTGTGGAACTTCAGGGGAATGGCGTCATACCGGTAGGTACTGATGGCAACCCCGCCGGTACCGCTGGTGGAGGAGGTGGGCAGCATGGACAGGATAAACCATACGCATACCACCCCCAGCACCACCACAATGGCAAAGGCAAGGCGCTTGCTTACCATCCAGTTCAGCAGCACATAGTAGTCTTTTTTGTGCCGCGGCCGGACGTCGAAGAGTTTGGAAAAGCCCCTGCGCAGACGGGTAAAGATCTGGGTCTGCCAGAAGGTTGGGGTCATCCACAGGCGCAGCCTGGTCCACAGGGCGGTGAACTTGGCCCGCAGCGAGGAGAACAGCGTGGAAAACAGTTTATTCACAGAGGAAGTACACCTCCCTGTTCCCGCCCCGTGGGGCGCTCAGATTACTGGTCGATGCCAAACAGGCGGTAATCCACCTGGCCGGGGTCGCTGTTGAAGAAATGCTCGCAGGCGAAGAGGTACCACCGCACCACCCCGTCCTGAGGACAGGCCTTCAGCAGAGAGGAAAACAGGTTGCGGGCCAGATAGAAATCGTTATGGTAAAACAGCCGGATGCCCTCCTGCAGCCGCTGGTCATACCGGATCCGCAGGTTGCGTTCAATATCCTGGTAGGTATCCAGCGCCTCGTAGAGCTTGAAGCTGTGGCGGCCATCCGGCGAGGCCACATAGCCGATGTAACGGGTGTTGCACCCTACCGTCAGACGGCTGACAATGTCCTCGGTCAGCACCATCCGTACCCCGGCCGCCCGGAACCGGTCGGCATAGCCCCCCAAAAATTCCATCTCAGAGGAGGACAGCAGGGGAAAGACCTGCTCCTCTGTTCCGGCAATGCCGTAGAGGAAGCTGGTGTGGTGGATCAGCAGGAAATAGTCGGGCCGCCAGCCCTGAACTGCCGGCTGCCGCTCCAGCTCACCCATCAGATCCAGCCCCGCCTGAACGGCGTGTCCGGTGTCGTTGGGATAAAAGACGGGTGCTGAGCTCAGATCAAAGCTGCCTGCCAGCATCTGGCCCTGGTGGGTCTGGGTATTTTCCCGCAGCAGCCGGAAGCAGTTGCTGACAAACTGGACATAATCCTCATCTCCCAACGCCTGCCGGGCCTGATCCCGGTTGTTGACCGTAAACAGCCCCATGCTGCCCGTCAAAGTGCGGGCATCCCGGAATCCCACCTCCATGACGGAGGCCCGGTCCAGCAGCCGTTCCATCCCCAGGGGAACAAAGCGGTGGTAGGCCTGAATGACGCTGTCCACCTCATAATCCCGGATGGCCAGCCCCATACACATCTCCTGCATGGAGCGGTTGAGCTCGCCCAGCTCATCCCGCCGGCTGGAAATTTCTCTGGCCCGCAGATCCCCTTCGGACACCGCCTTCATCTGCTGGCAGATTGCGCCGATGGGGCGGGTGGTACGGCGGAGGAATCCGTAGATCAGCAGAATGGACAGCAGGTACATCACGCCCAGGACACCGCCTATCACCTGCAGCAGCTGGACCAGATCCTGCACACTGAGTTCGCTGACCGTACGGCTCAGCAGCACCCCCACCGGCACGCCGTTGGCCTTGATGGGGGCGGCCGACAGCACCATCTGTCTCCCGGCCTCCATGGCGGCAACGGTATGGGCACTCCCGCTTTTGGCCACCTGCTGTACCAGCTCTGAAGCGGCGGTGCTCAGGACCTCCTCGGCAGGCCGCTTCCATACCGCCTGCCGGGACAGGGCCACGGTGTACTGGCTGTCCGACACGGCATACAGCTCATCGCCCACCTCCAGCAGCTGCATCAGCATTTCTGCTCTGGGTGAGCCGTAAAAATCCTCCTGCAGGATCGCTTCCGGTCTGGACTGCTCCAGCAGCCTGGCCCGGGACTGGTTGAGGGAGCCAGACCCCTCCATACTCTCGCCGGTACGCAAGCCGCCGGTCCCTGCCACCAGGGCCAGCGTCACCAGCAGCAGGGTGGCCAGCAGGCAGATCCCCGTCAGCAGTGCGGTACGCACTGCCAGCGTTCTGGCCTTTCTGCTCTGCCGCACAGCCACTGCCAGCAGCAGCAATATCCCTGCGCCGATGGTGCTGCCCAGCAAATAGGGCCACTTACACTGCAGCCTGGCCCCCAGGCTGATGGACAGCTTCTGGGGCAGCTCCGGCCAGGGGTAGGTTTCCAGGGCTGTGGCGGCGCCGCTGGCACTCACCTGGGCCACGCTGCCATCTCCCAGCAGTACCACCACGCCGTCCCCCCGGGGGACAGACTCCAGCACCTGACCGGTCCCGCCGGGGGACTGGGCCGTCCATTCTTCCCCGCCCTCCGGCAGGGTACACAGTACCGCCCGGCTCCAGGAGTCCACGCCGGAGATCCGGATGGTCCCGGCGGATATCTCCATGCCGGTCACTTCCATCCGGGCAACTTTGGTTCCGCCCCCCAGCTGGGCTACCGTCTGATCCGGCTTGAGCAGGCACAGCTGCCAGTCGTTGACCTCCAGGCTGCCCTCCAGATAGCTCTGGCGGATAAAGTATACCCCCTGGCTGGTATGGGCCAGCTGAGTAATGGCCGTCACCAGGCCGTTGTTCCGCCTGCCCTCCCGGTACACATCGATGATCTGTCCCTGGGTATCGGTGGTATAAATACAGGAGTTCAGCCAGCGGTTTTCCGCTAAATACAGCGCCGTGGTGCCGTTCTGTGCCATGGTAGGCTCCAGATCTTCCCGCTGGGGCAGTCCCACCGGTGTGCAGAACACCAGCAGCCATACCGCCAGCAGAAGGGCTGCCATACCTCCAATCCACTTTCTCATATACAGGGACCCCTTCTCTCATTTATGTCAGATGTTCTGTTCCAATCTGCTCAAAGCAACGCTCAAACAGCCGCAGCAGGGGAATGTTGCCGAAAATCAGCTGGGAAATCAGCATCACCACCGCCAGTACCACAGCAATCACACACAAAATCAGCAGCAGCCGGAAAATACGGTCCTTGTTGCGCAGCCAAAAGGCTTTGAGCCGGTCCTTCAGGCTCTGGCGCCGGTCGGGCAGCGCCGTTACCTTGATATCCCGGTACAGCTCCGGAAAGGCGCTGTAGGCGTTTTTCACGGTCTTTTTCCGGATCAGTTCATAGCTGTTCAGCTTCCGGCGGCGTTTGTTGCCCCCCTCCAGCAGCTCCAGCAGCATCTGGGCACAGCAGGCCACACAGGCCCCCTCCCCATTGGCCTCGTCCAGCTGGGACAGATCCAGGAAGTGGGTAAAATAAACCCCGTTATCCTGGTTCAGATGGACATTGTCCTGGGTGAGCACCAGATAGAGCAGCGGGTAGGGCAGCGGAGAGGACAGGCATTCCATCACCAGATTGATGCAGATGTCCTCCCGCACCTTCAGGCTGGTCATCTGGCCATGGGCAAAGGCGGACAGCCGCCGCTCGGGCCGGTAGGGAAAGGCAAAGCACATATCCTCTCCGTGGGCGAAGCTGGTCAGCATGGCAGGCTGTTGGGCCATTCCCCGGTCGGACTCCTCCAGGATGGCCAGCAGCCGTTTGATACAGTCCCGGTCATGGACCACCAGCAGCGTATAGCGCATATCCACAGAGGAGTTCAGGTCCCGGCAGACATATACGTCGTTTACCGCACCCTTCCTGACCTCCCATATGGTATCCAGCACCAGATTTCCACCCTGATAGATCACGGCGTCTCCCCTCCAGTATGCAGCTTACTTGCTTGCGGCCGCCTCCTCCTGCTCGGCGGTACGCTTCTTCACCACCGCATAGGCGTAGGTGCTGATGAGCGGCATATCCGCACAGGAGATACGGATTTCATACACGCCCTCCTTGCCGGGAGCGGTGTAGATGCCGTCTGTGGTAATCTCGCCGGAGTCCGGCTCGGTGAGTTCATAGCTCAGGGTACAAGGCTCCATGTTTTTGAACCGTACATTGAAGAAGTGGCTCTCCCGGGTGGCCAGTACCACAGTGGGCTGCTCGGCGGCAATGCTCTTGCCGGCCAGCCGCTGGAGCTTGGAGCTTTCCTCTCCGGCGGGCAGCTTGATGGCCACCCACCGCAGCACCATCACCGCCTGGGTGGCGTCCTGCTCCAGCCGGGCGGCTGCCAGGAAGCTGCCCCGGTCGCCCATAACCTTCACCGCTGTCGCCGCCCGGGTGATGGGCAGCTCCGGCTCTCCGAAAAGGGTGGCATCGCCGTAAATGGTGTTGCGGGCCTGCTCATTGGTACGGGGGTCCTCCGCCAGGTACTCAAAGCCCACCTCCACCAGCACATTGCCCCGGCCCAGGCCGTGGAGAATTTCATCGGAACGCACCACGTCTCCCCGCTTGGCTCCGCTGAGGGGAATTTCACAGATGCCGGTGGCGTAGACCGGCTCGCTGTACCGGGGGCCTGTTTCCACCGGGCCGCCCTCCCGCTGTTCCACCACTGTGGACACCTGCTGGGCAGGCTGGGCATAGTAGCCGCTGTACTCACTGCGCAGGGCGGCGGCGGCATTGGTCTGCACATAGCGCTTGACTCCGTCCTCCACCACTTTTTCGATTAAGTAGGCGCTCTTGGTGCGCTGGAGCCACAGCTCCGCCAGAGGGACGCTGTCCGGCCGGCCGGCCATCTCCCGGCTCTCCAGGCTGATGCGTCCGATGGCCCGGGCCACCAGCTCCTCGGGGCTTAAATCCTCCACCGCTACCCGCATCAGGAAGTTCTCCCCCAGAGGTTCCCGCTGATCCCCCAGCAAGATGTTGGCCATATTGGTGCCTGCAATGAGCACCGAGTCGGGGGCAGGCGCACTCTGGGCGGTGAGCCAGTAGCTCTTGCACAGCCGCTGCCCGGCGGTCAGCCGCACATCTTCCATGCGGATCTGCACCTCATGCTCCCCGTTCTCCGACACAAAGGCGGGGGTCTGGAGGAGCACATCCAGATTCAATGTGGCGGCCTCCTCCCCCAGGCACTCCACCTGCACGTCCAGCCTGACCTTCCGGCCGCAGCTGGCAGAGGCAGGCATGGACAGGCTGATGCAGTAGTCACTGTTTTCAAAGAGGACCGCAGAGGACAGGAAATCCGATTCCAGCTCCATCACCCCGCCGGGCGCCTCTGCATCCCTGAGGAAAAAGCTCCAGCCCTCTCTGGTGTGGTTGCACTCGTAGTTGTCGCCGCTCTCCTGACTCCGGACGGCGTAAACCGGATGGACATTCTCCTCCTGATAGCGCAGGCAGAGCAGCACCCGGCTGGACTCCAGCTCCTCAAAGCCCTGGATGGCGGACAGCTTGCGTACCACCGCCGACTCCACGGCAATCTCCCGGCCCAGGCCGTCCAGGGCTACGCCCGACTCCACCATGACGCTCTGGTCGTCCAGGCTGTACACCCCCAGGCCGCATACAATGCCGTCCCCGAACATCATCTCGTTGAGGAAGCGGCGCTTCCGGATGCCGTAATCCTGTTCCACCTGGAAGTCTGCCGAGGTCAGCAGCTTGCCCACATAATAGCGGTTGCGCTCAAAGGGAAGCAGTTGATTGTTCTCCACCATGTACACCCCATCTCCGATGCTGCGCCGGCGGGGCCGGCATTTTTCTTCGAGCCAATGTCTTGCATTTTTTTGTTATTGTGGCTATTATAGCATAATACCCGCCGTTTTTTTCTAAAGATTCCTTTAAACTCTGGTTCTTTTTTGTGCGGCGGTTTGCAACCTGCCTGCATTTCTGCTTTTTTGCCACGTTATCCAAGTAAAGGAGCCTGATCTATGAAAATTATCGAACGTTTACAGCAAAATCGCCCCACCCTGTCCTTTGAGGTCTTTCCCCCCAAAACCAGCGCCGGCTATGAGGGGGTGGCCAAGGCTACCCAGGAAATCGCCGCCCTGGGGCCGGACTTTATGAGTGTTACCTACGGCGCCGGAGGGGGAACCAGCGACTATACCGTGGGCATTGCCGCCGGCATCTCCCAGACCTACGGGGTGGATGTGCTGGCCCACCTAACCTGCGTCTCCTCCACCCGGCAGCATGTGGCAAAGGTGCTGGGACAGATGAAGGAACAGGGGATTGAAAATGTACTGGCCCTGCGGGGCGATATCCCGGAGGGGGGCGCTCCCGCCCACGACTACCAGTATGCCGCCCAGCTGGTGAAGGACATCCAAAGCCACGGGGACTTCTGCATCGGCGGAGCCTGCTATCCCGAGGGCCACCCCGAATCCCCCACCAAGGATGCCGATATGGACCGGCTGAAGGAAAAGGTGGAGGCGGGCTGTCAGTTTCTCACCACCCAAATGTTTTTTGACAATAACATCCTCTACAATTTCCTCTACCGCATCCGGGAGCGGGGCATTACCGTCCCGGTGGTGGCGGGGATTATGCCGGTGACCAACGGCAAGCAGATTGCCCGCATCTGCAAACTGTCTGGTACCTACCTGCCCGAGCGGTTCAAGGCCATTGTGGACAAATTCGGGGACAACCCCGCCGCCATGCACCAGGCGGGCATCGCCTATGCCGCCGGACAGATCATTGATCTGATTGCCAACGGGGTCAAGCATATCCATATCTATTCCATGAACAAGCCGGAAATTGCCGCCGGGATTCAGGCCAGTCTGTCAGAGGTGCTGAAATGATCCAAACGCCATTGCTGGAAGTGCTGCGCTACCTGGGCTACGGAGCACACCACCCCGACATTGAGACGGCCGCCCTCATCGCCGCCCGGATGGAGGCTGTGGAACAGGCTGCCGATCCCCGCTGGCTCTCCCTGGAGCTTCCCCTCACCCTCCAGACGGACGGGGTATGTCTGGGGGACTGGTTCCTTCCCAGCCGCAAGCTGCTGGCCCATCTGGAGGGCTGCACCGCCGCCCTTCTCTTCGGGGCCACTCTGGGGGTGGCCGTTGACCGGCTCATCGCCCGTGGAGAGGCAGGCCGGGTTGCTGAGGCCGCCATGGATCAGGCCGCCGCCGCCGCCCTCATCGAGGCGGTATGCGACGACGCCTGTGATCAGCTGGCCGCCCGGTATCCGGGGCAGTACCTGCGTCCCCGGTTCAGCCCCGGCTATGGGGATTTGCCCCTGACCGTCCAGCCCGAGCTGCTGGCCCGGCTGGACGCCCCCCGGAAAATCGGCCTGACCGCCACCAGCTCCCATCTGCTGGCCCCTGTCAAATCGGTCACCGCCATCATCGGCATTGCGCCCCATCCCGGCGCCTGTCATGCCGGCGGCTGTGCCACCTGTTCCAAGCAAAACTGTACCTTCAGGAGAGATACCTTATGACATGTTTGGATGCGCTCCGCCGCCAGCGCCTGTTTTTCGACGGCGGCACCGGCACCTTCCTCCAGGCCAGAGGGCTGCGGGGAGGCGAATTGCCCGAAACCTGGAACCTGCTGCGCCCCGATGAGATTACCAGCCTCCATGCAGCCTATTTGGAGGCGGGAAGTAATATACTCTGTACCAACACCTTTGGGGCCAACGCCCTGAAATTTCCCGCCGGAGGGCAGTTCTCTGTGGAAGAGATTGTCTCCGCCGGGGTCACTCTGGCCAGGGAGGCCCGGGCCATGTCCGGCCGGAAGGATGTGTTCATTGCCCTGGATATGGGCCCCACCGGCAAGCTGCTCAAGCCCATGGGCGATCTGGACTTTGAGGACGCCGTGGCCCTCTATGCCCAGGTGGTGAAAGCCGGGGCGGCGGCAGGGGCCGACCTGGTGCTCATTGAAACCATGAGCGACTCCTATGAGGCCAAAGCCGCCGTCCTGGCCGCCAAAGAGAATTGCTCCCTGCCGGTGATTGTGACCACCGTCTATGGAGAGAACGGCAAGCTGCTCACCGGCGGCACCCCCGCCTCCACCGTGGCCCTGCTGGAGGGGCTGGGGGTGGACGCCCTGGGGGTAAATTGCGGCCTTGGCCCTGCCCAGATGGTTCCCATTGTGGAAGAGCTGCTGTCCTACACCTCCCTCCCCCTGGTGGTCAACCCCAATGCCGGTCTGCCCCATCAGGTGGACGGCGCCACCACCTTTGACGTAGGCCCCGCCCAGTTTGCCGCCCATATGGAGCACCTTGCCCGCCTGGGGGTGCAGGTACTGGGGGGCTGCTGCGGCACCACCCCCGACCACATCCGGGCCATGATTGCCGCCTGCAAGGATATTCCCTTTACCCCTCCATCCGACAAGGGCCGCACCCTGGTGTCCTCCTACGCCCAGGCGGTGGAAATCGGCCCCCGGCCGGTGGTCATCGGGGAGCGCATCAACCCCACCGGCAAGCCCAAATTCAAGCAGGCCCTCCGGGACCATAACCTGGAATACCTGCTGAACCAGGGCTTTGCCCAGGAGGAAGGGGGCGCCCACATTCTGGACGTCAACGTGGGCCTGCCCGAACTGGATGAACCCGCCCTGCTGGAAGAGGTGGTATGCGCCCTGCAAGGGGTGCTCACCCTTCCCCTGCAAATTGACACCTCCGACCCCGCCGCCATGGAGCGGGCCATGCGCCGGTATAACGGCAAGCCCATGCTCAACTCGGTCAGCGGCAAGGCGGAGAGCATGGAGGCCATTTTCCCTCTGGTGAAGAAATACGGCGGTGTGGTGGTGGGCCTGGCCCTGGATGAGAACGGTATCCCTCCCACTGCCGAAGGCCGTGTGGCTGTGGCAAGGAAAATCTGCGACACCGCCGCCCGGTACGGCATTCCCAAAAAGGAACTTGTCATCGACCCCCTCACCCTGACCATTTCCTCTGAGCCGGAAGCCGCCCGGATTACCCTGGAAGCGGTGGAGCGCATTGGCAAGGAGGTAGGGGTAGCCACCATCCTGGGGGTGTCCAACGTATCCTTTGGTCTGCCCCAGCGGGAGATGGTCAACACCGCCTTTTACACCATGGCCCTGCAACGGGGCCTGAGCTGCGCCATCCTCAACCCCAACAGCGCCGCCATGATGGGGGCCTGGCGTTCCTACTGCGCCCTGGCCGGCCTGGACCCCCAGTGCGGCAGCTATATTGCCGCCTACGGCGGGCAGAACGTCCCCGCCCCTGCCGCCCCGTCCGTTACCCTCTCTCTGGGGGAGTGTGTGCTGCGGGGCATCAGGGAGGGGGCCGCCCAGGGGGCCAAAGCCCTGCTGGCAGAGGGCAAGCCTCCGCTGGACCTTGTGGACCAGGTGCTCATCCCCGCCCTGGACCAGGTGGGCCAGGGTTTTGAGCAGGGTACCCTCTTCCTCCCCCAGCTGCTCATGAGCGCCGAGGCCGCCAAAGCCGCCTTTGAGGTGGTGCAGTCCGCCATGGCGGGGGAGGACCGCCCCAGCCAGGGCAGGGTGGTGCTGGCTACCGTCCAGGGCGATATCCACGACATCGGCAAAAATATCGTCAAGGTGCTGCTGGAAAACTACAGCTATGAGGTAATCGACCTGGGCAAGGATGTACCCCCCCAGCAGGTGGTGGAGGCGGTATGCCGCACCGGGGCCTTGCTGGTGGGCCTCAGCGCCCTCATGACCACCACCGTGGTCAGCATGGAGGACACCATCCGGCGGCTGCGGGCCGCCTGCCCCCAGGTAAAAATTGTGGTGGGCGGCGCCGTGCTCACCCCCGAGTATGCCCGGCAAATCCAGGCCGATTGCTATGCCAAGGATGCCATGGCTACCGTCCGCTATGCAGAACAAGTATACCAGAGCTAAGGGTTTCCCCCTTCAGCGCAGGCATTTGTACTTCTCCCGCTCCTGTTATCATTGATAGAAAGGAATTCCGCCTATGAGCCGTCCCATCTGATTCCATGCATCCTGTTTTCTGCCAGACGCCCCAAAAGGGGCGTCTGGTTGTGATGCTTATTTCAGAAGGGACGGTTATTCTGTGAAGAAAAATATTTTATTGATGTATGCCATTGCCCTGTTTCAGGGCATGGTCTTTTACGGCCCCATAGCCACGCTATACCGGCAGACTCAGGGCCTCTCGGTATTTCAGATTACGATCATCGAGAGTATTTCCCTGGGGCTGGGGCTTCTGTTGGAACTGCCCTGGGGGATTGTAGCAGACAAAATAGGCTACCGTAAAACGGTGCTGATCTGCTGTCTGCTGTATTTTCTGTCCAAAATCATTTTCTGGCAGGCCACCGGATTTGGAGGCTTTCTCGCCGAACGCATTCTGCTCAGTGTGGTGTTGTCCGGACTTTCCGGTGTAGATACCAGCATTCTCTATCTCTCCTGCCAGGGAAAAGACAGCCAGAAGATCTTTGGCCTCTACAACAGTATGAGCATGGCCGGCTTACTGTTTGCGGCAGCTGTCTTTTCCCTGGCGGTGGGGGAGCACTACCGGTTGGCCGGACTGCTGACGGTGGTCAGCTATGCGATTGCAGCACTGCTGGCCTGTTTTCTCACCGAAGTAAAGCAGAAACCAGCCAACGAAGTGCCATCGGAGCCATTTCGTGTCACTTTACAGGCTACGCTGCGTAACCGGACCTTCCTGCTGTTTCTCCTGGCCGTTGCCCTTGTGACCGAAACCCATCAGACAGTCACCGTCTTTTTAAGCCAGCTGCAATACGCCCGCTGCGGTCTGGACAGTCCGACCATGGGGTTTTTATATATCTTTGTGACTGTTTTAGGGCTGCTGGGGGTGTGTTCTGCCGCCGTCACCAGACGGATAAATACACTTCCCTCCCTGGTGCTGTTCTGCTGTATGGCTGCCGCATCCTGCGGGGTATTGTCCGTTGTGCAGCACACGGTTCCGTCTGTTCTGAGTATCGCTGCCCTGCGGATTTCCAACACCCTCTTTCAGCCGCTCCAGTGGGAGATCCAAAACCAGGAGATACACACCGAAAACCGGGCAACCGCCCTCAGTATCCATACAATGCTGATAAATTGCATCGCCATGGGAACCAATCTGATGTTTGGAGCACTGTCGGACTGGAGCTTATCTGCCGCCTTTCTGTTTGGGAGCAGTCTCTGTTTTCTGAGTCTTCTGTTGTTTCTGTTCTGGTACAGACACACAGAAAACCGGTC
>CALWOK010000198.1 GCA_944383125.1 uncultured Flavonifractor sp. | reverse complement strand
AGCACCGCCACCTTTTTGCACATGCGGCGCATGGCTACCGCCAGAGAGGAGGTTACAAGGCTCTTGCCCACGCCCCCCTTGCCGCTGACCACGGCAATGACCTTGCCGATGGAGGACAGACCGTTGGCAGGCTCCCGGAAGTCCTGGGCCTCGGTGCGCTCAGAGCAGCTCTCGCCGCAGGTGGAACAGTTGTGGGTACATTCTGACATGATAGTTTTCCTTCTTTCCTATGTTGCTACCAGAGTTTTGGAGTCAGGAGATCTCCGGGGAAAGCAATTTGCGCCGGGGCTGCGTCCGGGGGACAGAGTCCCTCTGGACCTCAATAGCTGTAGGTTCCTCCGCCGATAAATTCCCGGATCAGGGATTCAGGGGGGACCAGGGCGGGATCAACCGGTTCAAAATACCGGAAGGCGTCCACCAGGTCGTGGAACTCCCGGTAACGGGGGTTTTCCGGCGGAATCTGGCTGACGGCATCCCCCAGAGCGGCGGCAAAGTTGGCAAAGACCGCCGGTTCATAGGGCAGGGAGGAATCAATGATGATGTTGGCCCGGTTTTTGAAGGGGGAGATATACTTTTTTTCGCCCCGCCGCACATTATACCACATGAGCAGCGTTTCCAAAAGGTCTGTCCCCCGGAAATTATAATCCCGCACCGCCCGGCGGGAAATGCGTATCCAGGTCCCCTTGAAGCGGAGGGCCTCCCCCTCCATCACGTTGGAGCGGGCAGAGATGTACAGGCCGGTGGCCTCGGGGTGCCGTCCGGCAATCTGGTCGTTGAGGGCGTGGATGCCCTCAAAAATGGCAATTTCATTTTTCTCCAGCTTGAGGAAGGTACCCCGGCTGCCGTTGCGCATCTGCCGGGCAAACTCGTATTTGGGCACCACCACCCACTCCCCCCGGGACAGTTTGGTAAAGGTGTCGTCCAGCAGATCCAGGTCCAGCAGCAGAGGGGATTCATAGTCAATATCCCCCTCCGGGGTACGGGGTGCGGTCTTTTTATTGAGGGTGCTGTAGTAGTTATCCATGGAGAGGGTGTGGCAGTTTACCCCCCGCCGTTCCAGCTCCTGCTCCAGCTTGAGGGCGGTGGTGGTCTTGCCCGAGCCGGAGGGGCCGGACAGCAGCACAATGGGGCTTTGCTTCATCCGCTCCAGAATCTGATCCACGGCGGCTTCAATGCGCTGCTGGTAAGCCTGGTCGCATTGGGCCAGATAGCCGGCCGGATCGGTGCGCAGGCTGTGGTTGATCTCTTGCAGACTGTAGGACACGGTCATACCTCCTTTTGGGGTGTGCCGTAGAAGCGGGCCACCCGCTCCTTCCCGGCACAGACGGCGTCAATCTTCTCAATATATTCCTTGGGGTATTTGGGGTTGGCCAGCCGTTCAATGTGTCCGGCCTTGCTGTCCACCAGCTTCGTAACCCCGCCGCCCCCCAGAGAGACAATGGTGTGCAGCTCCTCCATCATGCAGATGTTGTACAGGCTTTGGGTACCGGGCAGGCACCAGCCCACATTTTCAAAGGAGCCCGACATATACTTCTGCCGGTAGAGGTAGTAGGGGATGTGTCCGGCGCAGCCCAGGGCTGCCCAGGCGTAATCCAGCATGTCTGCTACCGCCCTGTCATCCGGCAGAGCGCTCCCCTCCTCCCGCAGGCGGGAGCCTTTTTTTAGAGCCAGCGTGTGAACGGTGACATTTTCCGGCCCCATGGCCAGCACCTGGTCCAGAGAATACCGGAAGCCGTCGGCGGTGTCGGCAGGCAGACCGGCAATGAGGTCCATGTTGACACAGGGAATGCCGCTCTCCCGCACCATGGCATAGGCCGCCCGGATGTCCGCTCCCCGGTGAGCCCGGCCCATGGCCTCCAGCACATGGTCCTCCATAGACTGGGGATTGACCGAAATGCGGCCGCACCCCCGGCGGGCCAGGACCGCCAGCTTTTCCCGGGTAATGGTGTCTGGCCGCCCGGCCTCCACCGTATATTCGGTGCAGCCTGACAGGTCGATGTGTTCTGCCAGCTCCCCCATGAGCCGGTCCAGCTGGTGGGCCGACAGGGTGGTGGGGGTGCCGCCCCCAAAGTAGAGGGTGCGCACCTTCAGCCCGGCCTCCTCCAGCATGGCCCCGGCGGCCTTGATTTCCCGGGAAAGGGCGTCCAGAAAGGGGCCTATGAGCTTGAGAGCACGCCCCACGTCGGCAGACACAAAGGAGCAGTAGGCACACCGGGTGGGACAGAAGGGAATGCCCACATACAGAGAGACTTCCCGCTGGCCTAGGCTGGCCTGGGCGTTGAGAGAGGCCTGGGCGCAGTCCATAGCCAGCTGCTGCCGCAGGGGGGTGACGTGGTAGGTATCCCGCAGCACCCCCCTGGCCTGGGCGGGGGTTGCCCCTGCCAGCATGGCCTTGGTGGGGATTTTCACCGGACGCACCCCGGTCAGGGCGCCCCAGGGGGGCTCGCTGCCCCGGGCGGCCACCCCGGCGTCATAAAAGGCCAGCTTGAGTATCTGCTGCAAGGCCCGGTGGGTAGTCAGCTCGTCGGTCAGAGCCTCCAGGCGGCACCGGCGGCTGGCCCTGTAGTCTGTTCCCCCATAGGTCAGTTTTGCCGTGGCGGTGACCCACACCGCCCCACGGTGGAGGGAGAGCACCAGGGCATCCTCCCCCGGCTCCGGCGGAGTGTCCGGGTACTCCGGCCGCTGGGCGGGAAAGAGGGTCAGCAGCATCTGCTCGGCGGCATATTTGTAGTCGTGGCCGTGGAAATACAGTTTCATGTGGAAAATCCTTTCGGGAGAGGTGGAGGAAACCAGGCCTGTTTACCCTCCCATGGCCTCCCGCAGATAGTAGTTGCCCGCCCGCTCCTGTTCCAGGGTGGAGCCGCCCATGTGGCCGGGCAGCACCTTGTAGTCGCCGGACAGCTGGCCCAGCCGCTTCAGGGAGGCCATAATCACCTCGTAAGAGCCGCCGGGCAGATCGGTGCGGCCCATAGAGCCTTGAAACAGGGTGTCCCCGGTGAAGAGGGCGTCCCCTGCCTTGAAGGTTACGCCGCCGGGGGTGTGTCCTGGGGTGTGGAGCACCTCAATGTCCAGCTCGCCCAGATGGAGCACATCCCCGTCGTTGCAGGGGGTGGAGTCGCACTTCAGGCCGGGATATACCTGGCTGCCCAGCAGGGCGGCGTCACCGGGGTGGAGGTAGACAGGCACCTCAGGCAGCGCTTTGTGGAGGGCAGGCACTCCGCTGGTGTGGTCAAAGTGGGCGTGGGTCAGCAGAATGAGCTTGATGTCCACCCCATCCCCTTTGGCGGTGTCCAGGATGCGCCCGGCCTCGTCGCCGGGATCGATGACGGCGGCGGTGTTGGTGTGTTCATCCTCCAGCAGATAGCAGTTGGTGCCAATGGGACCCACCTGCAAAACACGGATTCTCATAGCATTTCACCTCATAGATCAAGTTACATGGCGTCGGTGTCCAGCAGGATGGTCACCGGGCCGTCGTTCTGGGAGTATACCTGCATGTCGGCGCCGAATTCGCCGTGCTGCACGTTGAACCCCCGCCCGGCGCACTCCGCCATGAATTTCTCATACAGGGGAATGGCTACATCCGGCTTGGCGGCGCCGGTAAAGCCGGGGCGGCGGCTCTTGGTGTCGGCGTACAGGGTGAACTGGCTCACCACCAGCAGAGCCCCCCCTACCGCCTCCAGGTTCAGGTTCATTTTTTCGTTTTCATCCTCACAAATCCGCAGGCCGCACACCTTGTCGGCCCTCTTGACCGCCTGGGCTTCGGTGTCGGTGGGGGCTACCCCCAGCAGCACCAGGAAGCCCTGGCCGATTTCTCCGTTTACCTTGCCGTCGATGGTGACGGAGGCATTCTTTACTCTGG
>CALWOK010000197.1 GCA_944383125.1 uncultured Flavonifractor sp. | reverse complement strand
ATACGCCAGGCCCAGCAAACCAATACCGATATCCGGGTTCTGAGGTGCTTCAGCCAGGGCTATCAGACCAAGAAAAACGGTCAGCCTGACGGCCCTGACCAGGCCAGGCGGCAGCAGGAGGACAATGCCTTTCTGGATGCCTACCTGTCCGGGGACATCCAGCGCCGTACCCCTTACCTGCAACGATTTGCCGATGAGCTGATGGCGGCCAATATCACTGCGGAGATGCTCACGCCGGAGTATCTGAAAGACCATGCCGCTGCCGTCAAGCAGCTGGGAGACCGGATGGTTTATTTCCAGAACATACAGAAGGATCCCATCAATGCCCCATTTTTTCAGAATATGCCCCCCATGAAGCTGGAACTGCTCAACGCCAAGCTGGATAGTCTCGCCGCCATTTTCAGCACCCAGCTGGTAAACCGGCTGGCCACAAAAGGGGTCAACTGCGACAGTGCGGCATACTTTACCACCACCGATCAGGTGGAAACAGCCCGTCAGATGGATGAGGGCTACAGCCGGCTGCTGGAACAGGGGATTGCCGCAGCAAAGCAGCGGGAGCAGGAGATTGCAGCGCGGTATGCCGAACAGGAAAAGGATGCTGCCCTTGCCCAGCTGGAGGAAGAGAGCGAGCAGATGCGGGAACAGGCGGAAACCATGGAGGGGGATATCGGCGGTCTGAACCTGACCACCTTTGTTACCGGCTATTCCTTTGATGAACTGGCCAAGTATCGCAGCATGATTGAGGCCCATCCGGAGGCCTATGCCCAGCATAAGGATGTGGTAGACAAGCTCTATCAATCCTTCTACCGGGCGATGGATTCCATGGGAGATCTGACCGGTGAGGCCAAAGCCTATCAGGAAGTCATTGACAACCACAACCAATCCGTAAAAAAAGAGGACCGGCTTTTGGTGCGGCATGCCTCCCAGAAACAGGAGGAGACATCGGAAAAGCTGGATCTGGTGCGCAAGCGGATCAGTGCCATCGCCGACAGCTTGCAGTTTTATCTCCGGAACAAGCCGATCAGCGCTGCGGCCAAGCTCTTGCTGGAGCGGGAGGGCCTGGCAGCCGATGCGGAAACCCTGTATGCCCAGCGGCAGGTGCAAAAGGCATTCCTTGGGCCAGACGGGACGGTGGAGCAGTCCAATACAGCCTACCGTCTGGCCAGGGAGCGGGGGATGAATGAAGCCGAGATCCGTTCCGCTGCCCTCCAGGCCCTGGGCATCCGCAACAGTAAGATGGACGCTTCCAAGGCGGATGCGCTGCTGCGGGGTACCACCTACATCGGGCTGCCCAATGACATCGCCATCTACTTCCATAAGGCAGAGAAGGACGATGGGGTGGACTTTGTTCTGGTGGAACAGAATATGCAGCGCTACCAGAGAGCGGGGCTTCCAGGTGGCTATGTCACCGGCGGCGGTACCGACCTGGTCAATGTGGAACTGTTCCGGCTCTACCGGAACTATGTCACCAGCGACGCCAGCATTGCCTATCTGAAGCAAATGACCCAGACGCTCATGGGCGCCCAGGTCTTTGGAGGGGATGCCGCTCAGGTGGTGGGATTTCTCTCTCAGTCTCTGATCAACAGCTACGGGGCCAATTTCACTCCGGTGAGCATGCAGAAGGACAGCTATGAGAAGGGGGATTCGGTGCGCATGGTGGCCAGAGAGTGCTGCCGTACCCTGCTCTCTCTGCCCAACCTGATCCGGATGTCAGAGCAGGAGCTGAGCGAGCTGCCCCAGCCCACCCAGGAGCTGGTGGAGGAATACCGCCAGCTGATCCACACCCTGACCCAGCAGGTGACAGGGGCCGGTCAGCCCTGAAAAACGGTCAAAGGACCCGTTGCAGCCGCTGCAACGGGTCCTTTGTCAGATGCCGTCAATGCTGAATCCCCAGAATCACCATGGCCACCCCACAGGCCAGAAAAACGGCGCCGCCGATTTTGGTGGTAATGGGGGAGCGCATCCGTGGAAAGGCCTTTTTCAGCTGTTCCAGGGGAACCAGCAAAAAAACCAGTCCGATGACGATGAAAAACAGTCCTACCGGGAAGTAGGCAGACATGATCTCACCCGCCTTTTGTGTCAGAGTATGGTGGATATGTGCTCATCATACCAGCTTTGCCCCGTTCTTGCAAGTGGCCGGGAAAAGGGGACTTGCCACAGGGAGACAGGTATGATATAATACCGACCTGTCAGCGTGGGACAACAGACCCGGCAGGAAGCCGGGCGGTGGAGCATAAGCTCCTTGTGTCCTGCGGTTATGGGATTTTTGGCTCAGAAAGAGATACTTGGAAGGTATCTGTCCTCCGGAGGAGGATGGGTGCCTTCTTTTTTTGCAAAGGAGCGCTTTTATGACACTGAAGGAGTTTTTTGCGGGGCTTCCCCAGGCAGCAGTGGCCTTTTCCGGGGGAACGGACTCTGCCCTGGTGCTGTGGGCGGCCAGACAGTATGGCTGTCAGGTGCGGGCCTATTATGTGCATACGGTCTTTCAGCCCGCCTTTGAGCTGGCAGATGCCAAACGGCTGGCCGAAGGACTGGGGATCCCCCTGACCATTGTGGACAAGGACATTCTGACGGTGCCTGAGGCGGCAGCCAACGGCCCCCGGCGGTGCTATTTTTGTAAAAAAGCCCTCTTTACCCTGCTGCGAAGGCAGGCGGAGGCCGACGGCTGTTCTGTCCTGCTGGACGGCACCAACGCCTCGGACGATGCGGGGGACCGCCCGGGGATGCAGGCTCTGGAGGAGCTGGAGGTGCGCTCCCCTCTGCGGGAGTGCGGCATTACCAAAAAGGAGGTGCGGCGGCTGTCCCGGGAGGCGGGGCTGTTTACCTGGGACAAGCCGGCCTATGCCTGTCTTGCCACCCGGATTCCCACCGGCACCCCCATTACACAGGAGAAGCTGGAACGGGTGGAGCGGGGAGAAAGCGCCCTGTTTCAGCTGGGCCTGACCGACTTCCGGCTGCGGCTGCTGGGGGAGTTTGCCCGGCTCCAGGTCCCGAAAGACCAGATGGAGCAGGCCGCTGCCCTTCATCAAGAGATTACAGAGGCCCTGGGACCGAATTTTTCCGGGGTGCTGCTGGACCTGGAGGGGAGGTAACCATGGACAACAAGCAGGAAATTCTGACGCTGCTGCGGGCGGTGCGGGAGGGGGAGAAATCCCCGGAGGAGGCGCTGCTGGCCTTAAAACAAAAGCCCTTTGAGGATTTGGGCTATGCCAAGGTGGATTTTCACCGCTCGGTCCGCCAGGGGGCGGCAGAAGTGATCTATGGAGCGGGGAAAACGGCAGAACAAATTGCCGGCATTGCCGCCGCCATGGGGGAGCGGGGGTGCAAAAATATCCTGATTACCCGCATAGAGGAAGAGGCTGCCCGGACGGTGGCCCAGACGGTACCGCTGGACTACCGGCCCATTCCCAGACTGGGCATTGCCTTTCCCGGGGAGCGGACAGCCCTGGGCCACATTGTGGTGGCCACCGGCGGCACCAGCGACATGCCGGTGGCAGAGGAGGCCGCCCTCACTGCCGAAATGATGGGGAACAAAGTGACCCGGCTGTATGACGTAGGGGTGGCGGGGCTTCACCGGCTGCTGTCCAACCTGGA
>CALWOK010000196.1 GCA_944383125.1 uncultured Flavonifractor sp. | reverse complement strand
TACACGTTGAAGACTGCCACGGCGGCGGCGGTTTTGGAGATGGCGTCCAGGATCAGATTGATGCCGAAGGTCATCACCGAGCTGATGGAGTTGAGCACAATGGTGGGTACCCCCACGCTGTAAATCCGCCGGATGACGGCGGCGCTGGGGCGGAAGCCCTTCAGCCGGGGGCTGATCTCCGGGTTGTGGGTGATGTTGAACACAAGGGCCAGCGCAGCCGCCACAATCTGGCCTGTCACGGTGGCGGCGGCAGCCCCCGCCACCCCCATGGCAGGGAAGGGGCCGATGCCGAAAATGAGCAGGGGGTCCATGACAATGTTGAGGATGGCCCCCACCCCCTGGGTGATCATGGTGTAGAAGGTGCGCCCGGTGGACTGGAGGAGCCGCTCCAGCATCACCTCCAGAAAGAGTCCAAAGGACAGCCCGGCGCAGATCCGCAAATAGGAAATGCCCTGGTTCACAATGTCCATGTCCTGGTTCTGGGCCATAAAGTAGGGGGCGGCAAAGACAATCCCGCACACCGAGAAGACCAGGGTGGAGAGCAGCGATAAAAACACTCCGTTTTCTGCGCTGCGGTTGGCGGTCTCATAGTCCTTGGCCCCCAGGCTGCGGGAGAGCAGGGCGTTGACCCCTACGCTGGTACCCACGCAGACGGCAATCATCAGGTTCTGAAAGGGGAAGGCCAGGCCCACCGCCGCCAGGGCATTTTCGCTGAGCTTGGCCACAAAATAGCTGTCCACCACGTTGTACAGGGCCTGTACCAGCATGGAGATCATCATGGGCAGAGACATGGACAGCACCAGCCGCTTTACCGGCATCACGCCCATTTTGTTTTCTTGCTGCGACATACACACACTCCCAACCGCAAAGAGAGCCGCAGCAAAGCGCTGCGGCATGGTCAAAAATCCTGTCCATTGTATCCCATTCCCCCTGTTTCGTCAACCGCTTTCTGGACGGCCCCGGCCTCTGGGGGAAACACCTTCCACCGGCTGGAACCATAGGATAGGACTGGAGGGCTGCACCATCATGCCCTCCAGGTGATATGGCGATAAAAGGAGATATCGGTTATGGATACCGTAACATTGGATACCCTCCGGCCCGGCCAGTGGGGCAGGGTGGCGGAGGTACAGGGGGCGCCTGCCATGCACCGCCGTCTGCTGGACCTGGGGCTGGTACCCGGGACGGCGGTGTGCTGTACGGCGGTCAGCCCCGCCGGAGATCCGGCGGCTTACCTGATTCAGGGGGCGGTGATTGCCCTGCGGCAGCGGGATGCCCAAGGCGTGACACTGGACGGTGGGCCATGGGACTGACCCGTACCGCCACCGGCCTGGGGGCCGCCCGGACAGACCGGCAGGGCGGGGGAGCGGGGCCGGTGGTGGCCCTGGCGGGCAACCCCAATGTGGGCAAGTCCACCCTCTTCAACGCCCTCACCGGCCTGCGGCAGCACACCGGCAACTGGCCGGGCAAAACGGTGACGGTGGCCCAGGGCCGCTGTGAGCACCAGGGGCAGAGCTACACCCTGGTGGATTTGCCCGGTACTTACTCCCTGCTGGCCCACTCCCCCGAGGAGGAGGTGGCCCGCACCTTTCTCTGCCTGGGCGGGGCGGCCGGGGCGGTGGTGGTGTGCGACGCCACCTGCCTGGAGCGCAGCCTGAACCTGGTGCTCCAGACGTTGGAGCTGACCCCCCGCACCTTAGTGTGCGTCAACCTGCTGGATGAGGCCGCCCGGAAGGGCATTGAGGTGGATTTACCCACCCTGTCCCAGAAGCTGGGGGTGCCGGTGGTGGGGGTGTCTGCCGGACGGAAGGAGGGGCTGGAAGAACTGATGGAGGGGGTGGCCGAGCTGCTGTCCGCCCCCAGCCCTCCGGAACGGGAGCCGGTGCGCTATCCTCCGGCGGTGGAGTTTGGGGTGGCCTCCCTGCGGCCCTTGCTGGAGCGCAGGCTGCAAGGCCGCCTGTCTCCCCGGTGGACGGCCCTCCGGCTGCTGGAAGGGGACCCCACCCTGCCGGAGCTGCTGGAGCGGCATCTGGGCTGGAATCCCCAGACCGACCAGGAAATCCAGCAGGCCCTGGGGCTGGTCCGGGGGCAGATGAACCGCAGCGGGGTGGAAGATCTGGAAAAGACCATGGCGGTCAGCCTGGTGGAAACCGCCCGTACCATTGCCCATGCTGTGGTAAGCAGCCCCCAGGACTGCCGGGGAGTGGGGAGGGCAGACCGGCTGCTCACCAGCCGTGCCCTGGGCATTCCCGCCATGGTGCTGCTGCTGGCAGGGGTGCTGTGGCTTACCATCCAGGGGGCCAATTATCCCTCCCGGCTGCTGTCCGCCGGGCTGTTCTGGGTGGGGGACCGGCTCTCCGAGCTGTTTTTGTGGCTCAACGCCCCCCTCTGGCTCCACGATGCCCTGGTGCTGGGGGTGTACCGGGTGCTGGCCTGGGTGGTCAGCGTCATGCTTCCCCCTATGGCCATTTTCTTCCCCCTCTTTACCCTCCTGGAGGATCTGGGCTACCTCCCCCGGGTGGCCTTCCTCCTGGATCACGCCTTCCAAAAAGCAAAAGCCTGCGGAAAGCAGGCGTTGACGATGTGCATGGGATTTGGCTGCAATGCGGCTGGGGTGGTAGGCTGCCGGATTATCGACTCCCCCCGGGAGCGTTTGATTGCCATCCTGACCAACAGCTTTGTACCCTGCAACGGGCGATTTGCGCCACCGCACCCATGGCAACAAATCAGGGTACAAAAACAGCCACGCTTTGACAAAAAGCGTGGCTGTTTGCTCAAAGATGCCCGGTATGCAGGTCTGACAGCATCTGCTCCAGCAGCAATTTCATCTGGCAATCGTTTAAACCCAGTTCGGCGGTGCGCCGTTTCAGGTAGCGGAGGTACACCCGGCTGATTTCCCGGGCAGGGGGAGGGGCTTGCTCCGTTGGGGAAACCGGATGTACAAGGATATGGATGGGGCGTTTTCTTGCCATAAGAATCACCTGTTCTTCCCGTATGTTTGACAGAGGCATGCAGATACCATTACTGTATGTCCGGCTTTTGCGCAATATCCAGGAACAGGCCCCCACTTGACAAGCGGGGAAAATATGATAGAATAGACCAGCTAACGCAGCGACGAAGCCAAGCAGGTTACGCCACGCCCAGCGAGAGGGGAGAGTGCAAGCCCTCCGTGAGACGGATCTGTACGCCACTTCACCAGCGGCCCGGGACGACCGGGACGGCCCATCCCCGTTACCGGATGCAATGAGATGTGCCTTTGGCACAGATCAGGGTGGTACCGTGGAGTGAACTTGCTCCGCCCCTGACATGGGGGCGGGGCTTTATTTTTTGCAAAAGAGGAGAGTTTGTATGCCTGAGAAATTTGGCCTGAACCAACTGCGGGAAATGTTCCTGTCCTTCTTTGAGACCAAGGAGCACCTGCGCCTGCCCAGCTTTTCCCTGATCCCCCAGAATGACGCCTCCCTGCTGCTCATCAACAGCGGCATGGCCCCCATGAAGCCCTTCTTCACCGGAGAGCAGGAGCCCCCCCGGCACCGTGTGACCACCTGTCAGAAGTGCATCCGCACCGGCGACATTGAGAACATCGGCCACACCGCCCGCCACGGCACCTATTTTGAGATGCTGGGCAACTTCTCCTTCGGGGATTACTTCAAAACCGAGGCCATCCACTGGGCCTGGGAGTTTCTGACCTCCCCCCAGTGGGTGGGCCTGGACCCCAACCGGCTCTATCCCTCCGTCTTTGCCGGCAATGAGACCACCCCCGCCGACGACGAGGCCTTCCGCATCTGGAACGAGGAAATCGGCATCCCTGCCGACCGGATTTTCAAGTTCGGCAAGGAGGACAATTTCTGGGAGCACGGCTCCGGCCCCTGCGGCCCCTGTTCTGAAATTTACTACGACCGGGGCGAGCAGTGGGGCTGCGGCAAGCCCGGCTGCACCGTGGGCTGCGACTGCGACCGCTATATTGAGGTGT
>CALWOK010000195.1 GCA_944383125.1 uncultured Flavonifractor sp. | reverse complement strand
ACCTCATACTTCATATCCACCCCGGAGGCGGCAATCAGTGCGTCGGCCGTCTTGACCACCACATCCTTGACATACTTCAGCTCCTTGACCTCACCCACCAGGGGGATCATAATCTCAGGCACCATAGTCCAGTCGGGGTGCTTCTTCTGAACCGCCAGGGCCGCATTGATGACCGCCGTGGTCTGCATCTCGGCAATTTCCGGATAAGACACCGCCAGACGGCAGCCCCGGTGGCCCATCATGGGATTGAACTCATGGAGAGAGTCAATGACGTTGTGGAGCTTTTCCACCGAAATGCCCATCTCATCGGCAATCTCTTTGATGTCCTCCTCCTTGGTGGGCAGGAACTCATGCAGCGGGGGGTCCAGGAAGCGGATGACCACCGGGTGGCCCTCCATTACCTCATAAATCCCCTCAAAGTCTCCCTGCTGATAGGGCATAATCTTGGCCAGGGCCTTTTTCCGGTCCTCCACATTGTCAGAGACAATCATCTCCCGGATGGCCTTGATGCGCTCCCCCTCAAAGAACATGTGCTCGGTGCGGCACAGGCCGATACCCTGGGCGCCAAAGGCATAGCCCTGAGCGGCATCTCTGGGGTTATCGGCATTGGTGTACACCTTTAGCTGACGGAACTGATCCGCCCAGCCCATCAGCCGTCCGAAATAGCCCGAACCGGGGTCGGCAGGGATGGTACCCACCGGCTCGCCATAGATATTGCCGGTGGAGCCGTCCAGGGAAATCCAATCCCCCTCATGGTACACCGTTCCCCCCAGGGTGAACTGCTTGGCATCATAATCCACCACAATTTCTCCGCAGCCCGATACACAGCAGGTACCCATACCACGGGCCACCACAGCGGCGTGGGAGGTCATGCCGCCCCGGACGGTGAGAATGCCCTGGGCCACCTGCATGCCCTCAATATCCTCAGGAGAGGTCTCCAGACGGACCAGAATCACCTTTTCGCCCCGGTCGTGCCACTCCTTGGCGTCATCGGCCTCAAAGACCACTCTGCCGCAGGCGGCGCCGGGGGAGGCCGCCAGGCCCTTGCCAATGACGGCTGCCTTTTTCAGCGCCTCCGGGTCAAACTGGGGATGGAGCAGGGAGTCCAGCTGCTTGGGGTCCACCCGGCAGACGGCCTCCTTTTCATCAATCATACCCTCGTCCACCAGATCCACCGCTACCTTCAAAGCGGCGGCGGCGGTACGCTTGCCGTTGCGGGTCTGGAGCATGTACAGTTTCCCGTTTTCAATGGTAAACTCCATATCCTGCATATCTTTATAGTGCTTTTCCAGCTTATCGGCAATGGCGGCAAACTGGTCGTACACTTGGGGCATGTCTTCATGGAGCTTGGAGATGGGGGAGGGGGTGCGCACGCCGGCCACCACGTCCTCGCCCTGGGCGTTGATGAGGTACTCGCCGAAGAGGGCCTTCTCACCGGTGGCAGGGTTGCGGGTAAAGGCCACGCCGGTACCCGAATTGTCGCCGGAATTACCGAACACCATGGACTGGACATTGACGGCGGTGCCCCAGTCGTATGGAATTTCGTTCATGCGGCGGTATACGTTGGCCCGGGGATTGTCCCAGGAACGGAACACCGCCTTGACCGCCTCCATCAGCTGGACCTTGGGTTCCTGGGGGAAGTCCTCCCCCTTTTCCTTCTTGTAAAACTCTTTGAAGAGGACCACCAGATGCTTCATGTCGTCGGTGTCCAGCTCCACATCCTGCTTGACGCCCTTTTGGGCCTTGACCTCGTCAATGATCTCCTCAAAGCGCTTTTTGGACAGCTCCATCACCACGTCGGAGAACATCTGAATGAAGCGGCGGTAGGAGTCATAGGCAAAGCGGGGGTTGTTGGTGAACTGGGCCAGGCCCTCCACCACCACGTCGTTCAGGCCCAGGTTGAGGATGGTGTCCATCATGCCGGGCATGGAGGCCCGGGCGCCGGAGCGGACGGACACCAGCAGAGGATTGGCAGGATCGGCAAACTTCTTGCCGCAGATCTCCTCCATCTTACCCAGGTATTCATAAATCTGGGCCTGGATCTCCTCATTGATCTGACGGCCGTCGTTATAGTACTGGGTACAGGCCTCGGTGGTAACGGTAAATCCCTGAGGCACCGGCATCCCCAGATTGGTCATTTCAGCCAGGTTGGCGCCCTTGCCGCCCAGCAGCTCCTTCATGGAGCCATTGCCCTCGGAAAACAAGTAGACATACTTGCGAGACTTGCTCATTTCACATTCCTCCTAAGCTGCGTCCGCCCCCGGGCGGAACTTCTGACTGCAACCTATTATACCATTTTTACAATTAAATGCAAGGCTGCCCGCTTTAATGTAACATCTTTCAACAAACTATATAGTATGAAAATTTGTTTCATCCCCATGGGTGCTCTGTTTCCAATCGTGATCATTTTGTAACCGCTTCTTTCTTGACAAAAATAAGTTACAGTTGTACCCTAAATATGCAAGGTACAATTGTAACCCAAAGGAGGAATGGCAATGCGTGGGGCAGAGGAAAAAATCACGGAGGCGGAACTGGAGGTTATGGAGGTTCTATGGGAGGGGGACGGCCCCCTGACCCTGGGCGAAATCAAAAGCGCCCTGGCTGAGCGCAACGGGGACACCGTGAAAACCCTGCTGCGGCGGCTGTGTGCCAAGGGGGCGGCCGCCCAGGAAAAGCGGCAGGTCTATTACTACCGGCCTTTGGTGAGCCGGGAGGCGCTGGGCCGCTACCGCACCCGCAAGCTCATCGACAAACTGTATGCCGGCTCAGCCCGGCAGATGGTGGCCGCCCTTGTGGCCAGTGATCAGCTGACCGGTCAGGACATCAGTGAACTGCGCACCCTGCTGGACAGTCTGGACAGGGAAGGAGGGGGCTGACATGGCTGCTTTTCTGGTGGTTCTGGGAAAGCTGAGCCTGCTGGGTACGCTGCTGACGGGCCTGCTGCTGCTGGTCCGTCCGTGGCTCCACAGCAAACGGGTCTGTTATTATCTGTGGCTGCTGGTGCTTGCCCGGCTCTGTCTGCCGGTGGGGATTTCCTTGCCTGTACCCACCCTGCCTGAGCCAGCGGTAAACCAGACCCAAGTCACCCTCCCCCATACCAGTACACCGGAACACACCTTTGAAATGCAAATTCCGGCAGCAGAAGGAGAAACCGTCCTGCAGGCCGCACCGGAAACGCCTCAGGCACAGGCTGTCGGCTGGCTGGCGCTTATGACAGACCCTATGCTTTGGTTTGTGCTGTGGGCCGGGGGTGTTCTTGTGTGTCTGGGCCGGTATGGGTGGGGGTACAGCCGGTTTTCCGCCCTGGTTCGTAAGACCGCCGCACCAGCCCCCCAGGAAGCACAGCAAATCCTGGAAAAATGCGCTCCCCGCAGGCGGATTGCCCTGGTGGAGTGTCCCCATGTATCCACTCCCATGCTGCTGGGCGTCATGCACCCCACCATTGTGCTGCCCGAAGGGGTAGCCCCCCACCAGCTGGGGGATATTCTGGCCCATGAGCTGACCCACGCCCGGCGGCATGATTTGCTGTACAAATGGCTGACCGCTGCTATCACCAGCCTTCACTGGTTCAACCCCCTGATGGTGGTGGTGCGGCAGGAGGTGGCCCGCTCCTGTGAGCTGGCCTGTGATGAGGCGGTGATACGCCGTCTGGACGGCCCCGGACGGCGGCACTATGGAGAAACCCTGTTGACTCTGGCGGCGCAGGCGCCCAGGGGAATAGGAATCCTTACCACCACCTTATGTGAGGAAAAGCAACAGCTGAAAGAAAGGTTGGTGTTGATTATGAAAGGTACAAACCGTCGGCCGGCTGCCTTTGCTGCCACCGTTGCCCTTGCCCTGCTGCTCACCGGATGTGCCGCCATCAGCGGCATTGCACCCCATTCCTCCGTTCCTTCAGAGGAGGATACTCTGCTGGATAATCCGGTTCTTTATGAAATCGGAGAGGGGCTTACAATAGCTATTCCCCGGGATTTGTCCCCCCAGCTACTGATTGAGGAGCCGGAGGAGGATGAAATCCTGTTCACCGTCTATGAAAAGCGCAGCTTTGATCTCTCTCCCGGCGCCGGATGGATTTTCTCCCTGGCCCGGTGGGATCAGATCCGGTATGAGTCCTATCTCACCGCCGATGGCAGCGGCGTGTTCCCCTTTGCCCAAAAAGACGGATGGTACTATGTGTGGCTCCATCCCACCGATGTACAGGTTATGCCCCCCGACCCCACAGCGCCTGTCTCTACAGAGGAGGAATACTGGATTGCCTGGGAAACCCTCAACCGGCGGCTGCCTCAGGAGGTGCGCCCCGACTTCATTGCCCGCAACGGCCTGCAGCCCTACGATGACAGCATGTATTTCCACGACGGCACCGTGTGGGAGGGAACTCACTGCTATGTCCGCTACGGCAATGAACCCTGGGAGATCTCCATGACCCTGCTGCTCTCCCAGCCCGTCCGGCAGGGAGAAGGGGGCATCTGGTGCGTGGAGGGCTGGGTAGACAACCCCTATGGAAACTATTATACCGTACTCCCTCTGAATACCGGCATGACGGCGGCAGACTACTATGAAAAACTTCAGCAGCAGGCCGATGAGGGCCACCAGCCCGGCCTGCTGGACCCTGTCCAGGCAGCCGCTCAGTGGCTTCAGGATTACTACGAGGACAGTCTCACCATCTCCATGGACCACATCACCCTGCTGGAGGGAGAACCTGCCTGGAACATTTATTTCCGGCGGATGCAGCCCATCCTCAGCCAGCCGGGTACCCTGCAAGCCCTCACCTATGAAAACGGTCAAAAAACCCAGGTGGAGACCTATGACCTGCCCTTACCCGACCTCCCCTTTTGGTCCAAAGTATGGATAAATGTCAACGCCCCCGCTTCCCTCAACGGTAAGGCGGTGCTCTATACCGCCACCGACGGCAATGAGCTGGTTTTTCTGGAGGAAGGCGGGCTGGTGGGAATTACACGGGAGGGAAGCACCGACTGGTATGCCTACGCCTATCCCTATAACGCCTCGCCCTACCAGGTGATGTACGACATCTGTCAGAGCTGACCGGCACACAAAAAAGCTCCTCTACCAGCAGGTAGAGGAGCTTTTTAAACTGGTCAATATTTATTGACCATGCCTGAAATCAGGGGAGTTGGAATGAGCCACATAATCAGAAAGACCAGCAGATTAAATACAGACAGGGAGGCATAGGCCCCGGTGGAGGTGAGATAAAAAGCCAGCAGCAAACCGGCCACCCCGCCCAGGCAGGCCAGCGCCGCCGAGACCCGGACAGCCCGGCGGAGCCGGGTGGCCCCCACCACCGCCTCGGAGTAGGGGGCGATGCCCTCCCGGCACAAAACGGCGGTGAGAATGGGGCTGTGGGGCTGGTCCTCGTCGGACAGCTCGGTCCGGCGCTCCACGCCGGGGTACTCCATTTTGTCCACCGGCAGTTTGAACCGCTGGCGGAGCATGGCGGGCGTCAGGTTAAAATCCCGGGTGGCCATGACCGGAGTGACCCGGTTGCGGATCAGGCTGGTCAGGGAGGGGTCCAGGGTGCCGTGCAGGGAATAATTCAGGGCAAAAATCCCTGCCAGCTGCCGGTCAATGGCACAGAATACGGCATTTTTTACCCGCAGGCCGGGGGGCAGGGCCACATCCATCAGGCGCATGAAGTCGGTGGAGCCTACCAGCACCTGTTCATTGCGGATGGTGCCGGACAATCCCCCTTCATAGCAGTAAAAACCGGATACCCGCCGGTAAATTGCCCCCTGGGCCCGCAGCAGATCGTGAAAAATCTTGTCCAGGCCGCTGCCGGTCTCCCGGATCAGGGTGGCGGTACAGGCCACCACCTTTTCTGCCGGAAAATCTCCAAAAATTTTGATGCCGTTGAGGGATACGCAGCCGGGGGGGAAGAGATCGGTATCGGCCAGGAGAATCCCGCTGCCGCCGGTGGCGGTCACCCCGTCCCAGCCGGCAATGGCAGCCCCCGACTTGCTCAGCCGCCGGCACAGCCCCAGCCAGGCCCCTCCAAAGCACAGGGCGCCTGACAGGGAGGTGGAGGCAGTCAGGGTGGCTGCCAGGCACCACAGCAGCCGCTGGGGGGCGCCCTGGCCCACCGAGGCCGCCAGGCTCAGCACCACGCTGCCAATGAACAGCAGCGGGCAGATCCGGTGAAAAATCCGCTGGGCGCCGTCGCTGGCCTGCATCTGGCGGCCAAAGCCCACCGGCTCCCCCGACCACTTGGCATAGGCGTCCCAGCCGTTCCAACGGTCCTCATCCAGTGTGACCAAGTAGGGTTTGGATGCTGCCGCCGCCGTTTTGCAGGCCAGCCGCAATCCCCGCCGCTTCTGGCTGGTACCCCGCAGCAGCAGGGCAATGCCCAGCACAATGGCGGCACAGTAGGGCATCTGGCCCTCTCTGGGGTCCAGCGTCTCCATGGTGAGGGCGTCGGCCAGCACCGCCGCCGAGGCAAAAACCAGCATGGTATCCATACCGAACTCCAGCCGGAACAGACGGCAGAAGCCCCGGAACAGCAAATCCAGGCCCAGCAGCATGGCCAGCACCTGCACCCCCGCCAGGGCCAGAATCCGCAGCTTGGGGGTGAGGACCGCCGGATAGGAGACAAACTCCACACTCAGATAAAGGGCGGGCAAGACGAGCAGCAGCACCAGAATGGCCCGCAGCCGCATCCCCTTCAACCCCTTGCCGTACCGTCTGGCCAGCTCTCCCGGGGGCAGGTCAGGGGCAGGGGGCGGCTCTTTCCGCTTGCGCCGCTCCCGGCGGAAGAAGGACTCGTCGTCGTCCTCCTCTTCCTCGTCGGTGCCGGGAATCAGCTCCTCCGCCCGCACCACCTCCCGGTCGTTCTCCAGGTCCTCTTCCTCAAACATATGCTCGGCGTAGTCATCCGCCTTGCGCAGCAGCCGGTTGATCCGCTGGGCAATGGGATTTTCTTCCTCCACCGCATCCTCAGGAAACTCCACCACCTTCTGTCCGGCGGCAGGCTCCTGGGGCGGCGGCTCCTGGGGCGTTGGGCGGCGGGGCGGTGGCGCAGGCTCCTCCTCTCTCGGGCTGCCCTCGGGAAAGGGGAGCAGCCGGCCCGATTTTTTCTCCCCGCCGGCGGTGCGCTGGCTGTGGGGGATAATGGGGAAGGGGATGGTGTCCTCCTCCACCTTTTTCTTGGGCTTTTTCTCACCAAATTCGGCCAGAATAGACTCCAGAGAAAATTCTTCTCCGCCGGAATTGCCCCTATTCAGTTGGTCGTCCCGGTCCTTCGCCATGGAAATAAGCTCCTTTTCTCCGGAGTGATCGGTCTTGCTCCGGCCATTACCCCAGCCGCTGGCGCACCGCCTCATAGAGCAGAATGGCGGCGGCGGCAGAGGCGTTCAGGGAGTTGAGCTTGCCCTTCATGGGGACCCGCACCAGAAAGTCGCAGGTCTCCCGCACCAGACGGCCCATACCGTCCCCCTCGCTGCCGATGACAATGGCGGCAGGGCCTTTCAGGTCGGCGTCGTACAGCAGCCGGTCCCCGTCGGCAGCCGTGCCGAAGACCCACACCCCCTCCTCCTTCAGCTCCTTCAGCAGGGCGGGCAGGTTGGGTACCCGGGCCACCGGCACATGGCTGACCGCTCCGGCGGAGGTTTTGGCCACCACCGCCGTCAGCCCCGCAGAGCGGCGCTTGGGAATGATGACCCCATGGGCGCCGGCACACTCGGCAGTACGGATCACCGCCCCCAGGTTATGGGGGTCGCTCAGCTCATCGCACACCACAATCAGGGGAGGCTCTCCCTTTTCCCGGGCGGCGTTGAGAATGTCGTCCACACTGGCGTATTCCCGCACCGCCGCCTGGGCAATCACCCCCTGGTGGGAGTGGGTGCGGCTCATAAAATCCAGCTTTTTCCTGTCGTACTCCACCACCACAATGCCCTTGTCCCGGGCGGCGGCGGCAATATGTCCCAGGGCGACGTCGGTCTCCCCCCGGGCCAGGAAAATTTTATCGATGGGCGTACCCGCCCGCAGGGCCTCGGTGACGGCGTTGCGTCCCTCAATGATGCCGTCGGCCTCGCTCTGGGGGGCCGGTCTGCGCTCCTTCATGTTCTCACGCCTTTCTTCTTGATCCTGTTCAGTATACCACAACACCCGCCGCAGAAAAAGAAAAAAATCACAGCCCTCACCGTTGCTTTCATAGAAAGTTTACAGGTTTCCGCCCGGTGTTTCTTGTTTTTTCGGGGGGGCTGTGCTATAACTATAATAAATTTCCATACAGAAAGATTTTAGGAGGCATTTGCTTGAATTCCGATCACCAAAACAACAACCGCGGAAAGGGCGGCGGCAATAACAAGCGCAATATCACTGCCATTGTGTCCATCATTCTGTGGGCTCTGGTGCTGACGGTGCTGGTGAATTATGCCACCTCCATGTTCCGTCAGGCCAACTCTGTGGAGCTGAGCTACGGTACCTTCCGCCAGCTGGTTATGGAAGACTGCGTGGAAGGCGTCCTGATGGACTCCAACAAATACACCATCTATCTGAAGGATGGGGTATCGGTGGACGCCCAGGGCAAGATCACCAAAACCGCCACCGCCGCCGGACTGACCGATGAGAAAGAATCCTCCGTCCAGCCCCCGGCCCAGTGGAGCCGCAATGAAACCACCTACTTCTGCGCTCCGCTCACCTCCGATATCCCCGCGCTGATTCAGCTGCTGGAGGAACACGGCGTGACCGATTATGGTCCCCAGTATGTGGAGCAGCTCTCTCCCATCATCCCCCTGCTCATCTCCTATGTGCTGCCGGTGGTCATTATGGTGGGCCTGTTTTCCTTCCTGTTCCGGGGCATGGCGGGCAAAATGGGGGGCGGCCTGGGCAACCTGGGCAAGTCCAACGCCAAGGTATATGTGGAGAAAAAGACCGGCGTTACCTTTAAAGATGTGGCCGGTCAGGATGAGGCCAAGGAGTCTCTGGTGGAGATCATCGACTTTCTCCACAACCCCCAAAAATACACCGAAATTGGCGCCAAGCTGCCCAAGGGCGCTCTGCTGGTAGGCCCGCCCGGTACCGGTAAGACCCTGCTGGCAAAGGCGGTGGCCGGTGAGGCCAACGTGCCTTTCTTCTCCATCTCCGGCTCCGACTTTGTGGAGATGTTTGTGGGCATGGGCGCCGCCCGTGTCCGTGACCTCTTCAAAGAGGCCAACAAAATGGCCCCCTGTATTGTGTTCATCGACGAGATCGACACCATCGGCAAATCCCGTGACAACCGCATGGGGGGTAACGACGAGCGGGAGCAGACCCTGAACCAGCTGCTGGCCGAAATGGACGGCTTTGACCCCACCAAGGGCGTCATTCTGCTGGCCGCCACCAACCGGCCCGAGGTGCTGGACCAGGCCCTGCTGCGGCCCGGCCGCTTTGACCGGCGCATCACGGTAGACCGGCCCAACCTGGCCGGCCGTCTGGCCACCCTCCAGGTCCACA
>CALWOK010000194.1 GCA_944383125.1 uncultured Flavonifractor sp. | reverse complement strand
CAAACAGAGAAAAAAACACCGCAGGCTCTTGCCTGCGGTGTTGGACGGGATCATCAATCCCGCTTGTTGAAAATTTTGAAAATATCCTCAAAGGGATCATCCTCCGGGGCATCGGGCTCCGGATCGTCGGCAGTGTCCAGCGGAGTGGGCTCGGGCGGATTGTGGTGATGCTGCCCCTCTTCCTCATTCTGAGGCTGCTTGGGCTTATCCTCCTGATTGTTGCCGGAGGAGGTGGGCTTATCAAAGCCGGTGGCGATCACCGTCACCCGGATCTCATCATCCAAGGTCTCGTCAAAGGTAGCGCCGAAGATAGTCAGCGCGTCGGGATGGACCGCCTGCTGCACCAGAGAGGCAGCCTGCTCCACCTCTTCCAGGCCGATGTCCATGGAACCGGTGACATTGATCAGCACGCCCTTGGCGCCCTCGATAGAGGTCTCCAGCAGGGGGCTGGAAATGGCCATGCGGGCAGCCTCCTCGGCCTTGTTCTTGCCGGCGGCGCGGCCCACGCCCATGTGCGCCATGCCCGCGTTTTTCATAATGGCGGTCACGTCGGCAAAGTCCAGGTTGATGAAGCCGGTATCCCGGATCAGGTCAGAAATGCTCTGCACCGCCTGACGCAGGACATCATCGGCAATTTCAAAGGCATTGGCAAAGGTGATCTTGTGGTCGGTGGCAAATTTCAGCCGCTCATTGGGGATAATCACCAGGCTGTCCACCCGGGTGCGCAGCTCTTCAATGCCCTTTTCAGCCTGGAGCATCCGGCGGCGGCCCTCAAAATTAAAGGGCTTGGTCACCACGCCCACGGTGAGGATCCCCATCTCCTTGGCAATATCCGCCACAATAGGGGCTGCACCGGTACCGGTACCGCCCCCCATGCCGGCGGTGATGAATACCATGTCGGCATCCTCCAGGGCCTTGGAAACGGCGCTGCGGCTCTCCTCGGCAGACTTGCGGCCCACCTCCGGGTCACTGCCCGCTCCCTGTCCGCCGGTGAGCTTTTCACCGATCTGAATTTTAAAAGTTGCGCTGGAAACTGCAAGGGCCTGCTTGTCCGTATTGATTGCAATAAAGTCAACACCCTTGGTTCCCGTTTTCACCATGCGGTTGACTACATTATTACCACCGCCGCCTACGCCGATTACTTTAATGGTAACCACGTTATCGGGTCCGGTATCCAGACCAAACGCCATAACTGCTCCTCCTATGTAGAACGTTTTCTAAAAAACACACATAAACGCAAAGTTTGCGCCACTTAGGAATTAACATCCTGCTGGGGCGCTATATCTCGTTTCATTTTAGCGCTCTTTTGCTTTAAGGTCAATAGCTCCCGGCGTATTTTCGCAAAGTTTTGGAAGATCCGGGTGCCAAAGACCACCACAGCCGCCAGATAGAGCGGAATACCCAGCTTTTCGCCCAGCCAGGTCAGCAAAGCGGCCAGCAGGGCGTTGCCGATGGTTCCCGAGAGAAAGACAGACAGGTGGAATTGCCGCTCCAGCCGGGCACGGTAGCCTCCCACCGCCGAGTCCAGCGCAGCCAGCAGCCCGGCTGCCACATAGAGGGAGTACTTGGCCGGAATGGTCCAGGGTACCAGTACCCCCAGCACTCCGCCGCACAGCAGGCCCATCAGCTCCAGCATCTTACTCCCCCTCCTCTCCGGTTACGGTACGGGCATACTGATAGTCCACCGTCCCATTGTATTTGGGGATGAGCAGCAGATCGCTGGGGGTAACCTTTACGGTAATCCCCCACTGGCTCAGCACATCCACCACCCCGTTGCGCATGGTCAGGGCGCTGTACAGGGTATCCGGGTTGCCGATGGCAAAAATCACATAGGGTGCGGCGTACCGCCGGCCGTTCACGGTGACCACGGCGCCGGTACAGCGGATCTCGCTGTTTGCGGTCAGCCGTTCTCCGTTGAGGGAGATGGCCTCCGCCCCTGCCGAGCGCAGCTCATTGATGACAGACAGCAGATCACTGTCATGAATCAGATAATCCGCCTCGTTGCCGGTGACATTTTCCTGGGTGGAGTCCTCCAGAATCACCGTCACCCCGGGGCCTTCCACATCGGTGCGCCCCGCCGTGATTTCCAGCTGCTCCAGCTCCTTGCGTAGGGCCTCGCTTCCCGCCTCACCGGAGGCGGCCTGCTCCCGGTAGAGGGCCAGCTCCCCCTGAAGCTGCTTTACCTGGTCCTCCAGGACCCGGTTCTGTTCGGTCTGTTCGTTATACAGCTCCTGTAACGTCTCCAGGCGGCTGGCACTGGCGGCGTCTGCGGTGTTGGTCAGCTGTACCGACCGCAGCTGGGCCGTCAGCAGGTAGCCCACGATGATGCACACCACTACCACAGCCAGCTCCCCTCTGGTTCGCTTCTGTTTCCCGTTCATATTGCTCTCCTTGCCTCAGGTTTCCCCTGCGGGGCTTTGGCTGGACTCTGCCGGCGGCTCTGCCTGCTGGGTTTGCTGGGGGGGCTGCGTGCCGCTTCCCCACCCCTCCGGCAGCCACCGGTCGGGCAGCAGATGGATTTCCCGGCTGTCATAGTTCTGGTCCAGAGTGCCGGTCCGGGGCAAGCCCCGCTCATCCATGGTTTCCAGTGCCAGCTTCAGCTGGTTGGTCTGCTGTTGAAAATCCCCGTTCAGAGGAAATACCACCGTCAGGTTGGCTCCATAGCCAAAGCGGATTTCATTGGAGGAACTCAGGTCCATAAATCCGCTGAGACTGCCCGTCATGGTGCGTATCCGGATGGCCTCCAGAAAGGCCTGGAGCTGCTCCAGCTTGTTCTGCTGCTCGGGGGCCACCGTCAGGGTATTGCCCACCGATGGATTCACCGGGGTCAGCCCAAGCACCTGGGGCTTCCCCTCCACCAGGGACTGATCTCCCGCCTCCAGCAGTTTGCACTTGTTGTCCAGCAGCCAATAGGTGTCCCCGCTTTTGATCCAGGCCACGCCGGTGCTCTCCACCACCTCAAAAATCAGGGTGTCGGGCAGTTTGCGGCTGATGGATACCTCGTCCACATAGGGCAGGCTGGTAAGGATATTGCGGGCAATCAGATATTTGTTCAGGGTAAACAGGTTGTCCCCCTGCTTGACCTGAGAGGCGGATAAAATCTCCTCCTGGCTATAGCGGCTGTTGCCCGATACCACCATGGTGTTGACCCGGAAGAAAATAATGCAGCCCGCCACAATGGCGGCAAGAATGATCAGAATGGACAGCAGTTTATAGAGGACGCTGAAGCGTCCCCGATTGCGTCTGCGCCCCCGTCTGTTCTTTCTTGCCGCCATGGATTTGCTCTCCTGTCTTTTGTTTTCTTCATCTTCTCATAAACTGCTTTCAATTTATGTAAGAAATTCTTACGATTTCTTCAAATTTTCCACCCGCCGGATGGAGGCTCCCAGAGCGTGCAAATCATCTTCCAGACTCTGATAGCCCCGGTCCATATGGTGCAGGCCGGTCACGGTGCTCTCCCCCCTGGCGCCCAGGGCGGCCACCACCAGCGCAGCGCCCCCCCGCAGATCGGAGGCCACCACAGAGGCTCCGTGGAGCGGAGATACCCCGTACACCACCGCCACACGGCCCTCCACCCGGATATCTGCGCCCATCCGGATCAGTTCATCCACATGGCGGTACCGGCTGTCAAACATATTTTCCACAAAGACGGTGCACCCGCTCCCCCCTGCCAAGGCCGCCATCACCGGGGCCTGGGCATCGGTGGGAAAGCCGGGATAGGGGGCGGTACGGATGGGCCGTACCCCCTTCAGCGGGCCATCTGTCTGGAGCCAGATCTGGTCCCGCCCGCTCCTCACCTGGCATCCGGCCTCCTTCAGCACCGCTGTGACGGTGGACAGGGTGCGCCAGTCCACCCCCGTCACTTCCACCGAGCCGCCGGCAGCGGCGGCAGCGCTGAGATAGGTGGCCGCTACAATGCGATCCCCCATCACAGCGTAAGTACAGCCGTGGAGGGGGTGGCCGCCCTCAATGGTGATCACCGAGCTGCCCGCTCCCTGTACCCTGGCCCCCATGGCCTGCAAAAAGCCCTGGAGATCCACAATCTCCGGCTCCCGGGCGGCGTTGGTAATGGTAGTGGTCCCCTGGGCGCACACCGCCGCCAGCATGGCGTTTTCGGTGGCCCCCACACTGGGCAGGGAGAGCACCAGATCGGTTCCCTGAAGCCTGCCGGAGCAGGTCAGACAGCCGCCCAGCTCCTTCACCCTGCCCCCCAAGGTACGGATGGCCCCCAGATGCAGGTCAATGGGCCGGGGACCCAGCTCGCACCCCCCGGGGGCGCACAGCTTTGCCTGGCCCATCCGGCCCAGAATGGCCCCCAGAAAAATGACTGAGGAGCGCATCTCCCGCATCAGCCTGTCAGGCACCTCCCATCCGGTGGGTGCAGTGGCGTCCACCACCACAGCCTCCCCCTGCCGCTCCGCCCGGCAGCCCAGCCGGCGCAAAATGGCCAGAGAGGCCTCCACGTCGCTCAGACGGGGGCAGTTCTCAATGACACAGGTTCCGGGGGCCAGCAGACAGGCTGCCAGAATGGGCAGAACGCTGTTTTTGGCTCCGTGGACTGCCACCGAGCCCGACAGCTTCCGCCCTCCTTCAATGACATATGCACACATGGCTTCCATCCTCCGCAATCAGGATTTTTGTACTCAGGTACGCCATCCTATGCGTCAGAGGAAACGGCGGTTCAGCCTCCCTTTTTCTGCAGCAATTGAGTGAGGGTATGGTAAATCTGCTCTGCTGCATTGGGGGTACCCATCTCCCGCAGCGTCCGGCTCATGGCTTCCCGGCGGTCCGGATGGGACAGCAGCATCTCGATCTGCTGATAAAGGGTTTCTCCGCTGGACTGGCTCTCCGGTAGGAGCACCGCTCCCCCGGCGTTGGCCAGCACCCGGGCATTTTTGGTCTGGTGGTCGGCCACCACATTGGGCGAAGGGACCAAAACCGCAGGCCGGGCAATGGCGGCCACCTCCGAAATGGTGGAGGCCCCCGCCCGGCAGAGCACCAGATCGGCCGCCGCCATCACCAAGGGCATATCATAGATATACTGCCGCACCTCCACACAGGGGTGATCCTCCAGACGGACCCCCTCCTCCTTCAGCTGGGCAAGCACCTGCTGATAATCCCGGCCTGCGCCGTGGATGTGGTGAAAGGGGGTACCGTGTTCGCATTCCAGCGCAATACACCGGGCCATCTGCCGGTTCATCACGCTGGCTCCCAGGCTGCCCCACACCGAGACCACCAGCGGCTTCTCGTCGGTGAGCCCCAGCTGCTGCCGGGCCTCCTTCCGGTTGTAGCGGAAAAAGTCCTCCCGCACCGGGGTACCGGTGACCACCACCTTGGAGGGATCGTCATAGTGGCTGCGGCTCTCCTCAAAGCCCACCATCACCACGTCCACCACTTTGGACAAGGTTTTGGTGGTCAGGCCGGGTACGGCATTGGACTCATGGACGGCGGTGGGAATCCCCCTGGCCGCCGCCGCATGGACTACGGGATAGGAGGCATACCCGCCGGTACCCACCACCAGGTCAGGCATGAACCGGTTCAGAATATCGTTGGCCTGCTTCCTGGACTTGTTCATATTCAGCAGGGTTTTCAGATTATGCCCTATGGCAGCCGGGGTAAAGGAACGGCGGAAGCTGGTGATGGTGACGGTTTCAATCGGATATCCCTCTTTGGGTACCAGTTTGGTCTCCATCCCCCCGTCTGCCCCGACAAAGAGCACCTCACAGCCCGGATTACGGGCCTGAAACATCTGGGCCAGGGCCACCGCCGGATTCACATGGCCTGCGGTCCCGCCGCAGGTAAAGAGGATTTTCATGGATGGCTCCTCCTTCGTGGAAGCTCAAAACTTGATTGCCTGTTTACAGGAGAGCTACTCCTGCTTGGGTGCAGGAATCTGCCTGGACACGGAAAGCACCATCCCCATTTCCGCCAGCTGGATCATCAGCGCCGTACCGCCGTAGCTGAAGAAGGGCAGCGAAATACCAGTGGAGGGGATCATATTGGTTACCACCGAAATGTTAAGAAAAACCTGTACCGCCGTCAGGGTGGTAATGCCCACCACCAGCAGCGCCCCGAACCGGTCCCGGGCGTGTACGGCAATCCAATATCCCCGGATCACCAGCAAAATAAAGAGGATAATCACAATGGCCGCTCCCAGAAACCCCATTTCCTCGCAGAGGATGGCAAAAATATAGTCATTTTCCGACTCGGGCAGGTAAAGAAACTTCTGGCGGCTTTTCCCCAGGCCCACTCCCAGCAATCCTCCGGAGCCAATGGCGTACAGGGACTGAATGGTCTGGAATCCAAACCCCAGGCCGTTTTTGCCGTCGTTCCAGGGGTCCTGCCAGATGGCCAGACGGGTGGCCATATAGCTGGTCTGGGTCATGATGAAGAACAGGCCGGCCGACACCAGCGCTCCCCCGCCGATAAACCAGTACAGCCGGATGCCGGCGGCAAAGAGCACCGCAGCCCCTCCCACCAGCACCAGAATGGTACCTGACATATGGGGTTCCATCAGCATGAGAACTGCCACAATACCCAAAATCACAAAGTAGGGAAGGGGCTCCAGTACCCCCTTCTCATCCAGCCAGGCATAGACGTCGCTGAGGGGGTGCCGGGGGGAGAGCCGCCGGCGCTTTTCTGTGTTGCGCTTGGACAGACGGGCGGCGAAATACATAATGACGCCCACCTTGGCAATTTCCGACGGCTGAAAGCCGCCGATCAGGGGCAGGCTGATCCACCGCTGGGCGCCTACGGTACTTTTGCCGTAGCCAAAGGGGAGCACCAGCACCAGCAGGACAATGGAAATACCCAGCACGAAGATGGACAGCCCCCGGAAGGTCTGATAATTGATTTTGGAGATGAGGAACATGGCAATCAGACCTGCCACCCCAAACCCGGCCTGTTTGATGAAGTAATTGGTGGGACTGAGGCCCTCATTCATAGCCGTGGGATAGGAGGCGGAAAATACCATGATGACGCCAATGACGGTGAGGATTACCACCAGCATCAGAAAGGGAATATCCATCGGACCCCGGGACATCTGCTGTACCACCGTCAGATCTCTTGTGCGCTTTGCCATGGGTTTGTCACCTCCTGACCGGGAAAAAAGCTCAGCGGTACATGACCCCCCAGAAGGCCAGCACGCACATTACCAGCGTAATGCCGGTAAAGACACAGAACAGTTTGACCTCGCTCCAGCCGCCCATTTCCAGGTGGTGGTGGAGGGGGGCCATACGGAAAATCCGCTTGCCGTGGGTCAGCTTGAAATATCCAACCTGGATAATATCAGACAGGGTTTCCGCAATGTAAATGATACCCACCGGGATGAGCACCAGGGGAATGTCCAGGGCAAAGGCCAGGCCGCACACAGCGCCCCCCAGAAAGAGGGAGCCGGTGTCCCCCATAAACACCTTGGCAGGGTGGAAATTGTAGAGCAGAAAGCCCGCCAGGCCGCCCAGCAAGGCGCTGGAGAAAATGCCCAGCTCGGTATAGCCCCACCACCAGGCCACGGCGGCAAAGAACAGCGCCACCGGCATGGTCACGCCGGCCGCCAGGCCGTCAATGCCGTCGGTGATATTCACCGCATTGACACAGCCCACCATCACAAAGGCTGCAAATACCATATAGACAGGCCAGGCAACCGGCAGGGTGACATTGACAAAGGGGATGTACAGATCGGGCGTCAGGTAGCCGAAGTTGCGCATCAGCACGGTGAACAGGATGGCCGCCGCCAGCTGGAGCAAAAACTTCTGGGGGGCAGTCAGGCCGGTATTCTGCTTTTTCTTCACCTTGAAATAGTCGTCAATATAGCCGATGATCCCAAAGACCAGGGCGAACAAAAAGACAAACCCGCCGCCGAATTGCCCGGCGGCAAAATCCTGCCAGCCCAGGGCAGCCACCGCCACCGCAATGCCGATGATAAACATAAGCCCGCCCATGGTGGGGGTCCCCTGTTTGGACATGTGCCAGGTGGGGCCGATCTCCTTGATGGACTGCCCTGCCTTCATGCGCCGCAGAACCGGGATGAGCACACGCCCCGCCAGGGCCGCCACCACGAATCCCACCAGACAGCTGATGACCATTCTCAACATCTCTTTTGCAACCTCCAAAGCCTTTTTCAGCTCAATTTTGTCCCATTCATGGACCAAGGTGGTATTTTACCACAGAACGGGCAGGGATTCCACTTCCAAAACCAACAAACTTCCCCTGTCAGCGGGTAAAATATGCCGCAATTTCCTCCCGCTCATCCAGGTGGTATTCCACACCGTTGATTTCCTGATAGGTTTCATGTCCCTTGCCTGCCAGCACTACTGTATCCCCCTTCCGGGCCAGAGAGAGAGCCAGAGGGATGGCCCGCCGCCGGTCCGGCTCCACATGGCATTCTGCGGGAGTGCCTTCCATCCCGTTTAAAATATGGGCAATAATGGTGTGGGGCGGTTCTGTGCGGGGATTATCCGAGGTGACTACCGCCACATCGGCCAGCTGTCCCACAATGGCTCCCATCTGCGGACGCTTGGACCGGTCCCGGTCCCCTCCGCAGCCAAAGAGGCAGATGACCCGTCCGGCGGTAATGTCCCGGACGGTAGTCAGAATATTTTCCAGAGCGTCCGGGGTGTGGGCGTAGTCAATGAGCACCGTGTAATCTGCCGGAACAGGCACCACCTCAATGCGCCCCTTTACTCCCCTGGCCCCTGTCAGGGCCTTGGCCATCTCTCCCAGGGGCAGACCCAGGGCCAGGCCGCAGGCCAGCACCCCCAGGCCGTTATAAATGGTAAAGCCGCCTGGAATGGGCAGGCATACCCGTGCAATGGACTCCATACTCACTGCCTCAAACTCCACCCGGTTGGGAAACAGCCGGAGATTTTTGGCGGTCAGATCGGCCTCATCCCGCCGCTCGGAGTAGGTTATCACCGGGCAGGATACCGTCCGGGCATAGTAACGTCCCGCCTCGTCGTCCAGATTGAGGATTGCCTGGTTACATTGCCGGAAGAGCCGCCCCTTCGCCGCCCGGTAGTCCTCCATGGTTTTGTGAAAATCCAGATGGTCCTGGGTCAGATTGGTAAAGATACCCGCCTGAAACTTGATCCCGTCCAGCCGGTGGAGCACCAGAGCGTGGGAGGATGCCTCCATCACCACATGGGTGCACCCCCCATCTGCCATATCCCGCAGCAGCTTCTGTACCTCCCAGGACTCAGGGGTGGTGCGGTGGGCAGGCAATACCTCCTCCCCGATCATGTTCTGATTGGTACCGATGAGACCCACCCTGGCCCCCAGCACCCCCTCCAGTACCGCCTTCAGCAGATAGGTGGTGGTGGTTTTGCCGTTGGTACCGGTCACCGCCACCAACGTCAGCCCCCGGGCGGGATGCCCAAACCAGTTGGCGGATACCACAGCCAGGGCCGCTCGTGGGTCAGGGGTCACCAGCCACGGTCCCTCTGCCGCCGGGGGGCGGCTGCACAACACGGCTGCCGCCCCCCGTTCCAGGGCCTGGGCAATAAACTGATGTCCGTCGGTCTTGTAGCCCGGCAGCGCCACAAACAGGCAGCCGCCGGTCATGGTCCGGGTGTCATAGCAGATGCCGGTGATTTCCACGTCCTCCACCTGCCGGCCGGTCAGTACAACCCCCGACAGCAGCTCATTCAACTGCATATACACACCCCGCTTTCCGGATATTGGGTTCTTACAGGCCGGCGCCGCTGGCAGTGGAGTCGGTAAAGCGCACCTCCACAGTGGTACCCCGGTTGACGCTGGTACCTGCCGCCAGGGACTGTTCATAGGCCACCACATGGGCGCCGTATTCCGTAGCGCCGCTGGCCTTCAGATAAAGCCCCCGCTCCGACAGGCGCTGCTTGGCCTGCTCCATGGTAAGCCCCTTCAGATTGGGTACCTGTACCTGGTCCTGGGGTACCTCCGCCCCCATGTATACCACCACCTCACTGCCGCCGGGAATGGAGGCCCCATTGGCGGGAATCTGTCCGGTGACGGTATCCCCGTCCCCTACGGTGCGGATGTTCAGGTTGTTTTTCTTCAGAGCATTGGTGGCGTCCGCCAGGGTCAGTCCGCTGAGATTGGGTACCATCACATCGTCAGTGGCGGTATAGGTCTTTTCCACCCCCAGATGGTCCAGAATCTTTTCCATCAGCTCCCCCGCCTTCAGGGCCGCCATGTTGCCGCCGCTGATATACCACAGATCCTCTGTCACATTGGGATTGGTGGCAGAGGGCTTGGGGCTGTCATAGGCCAGCAGGATGACCACCTGGGGATCGTCTGCCGGAGCAAAGCCCAGGAAGGAAACAATCGTGTGATCGTCGCCCTTGATGGTCTGGGAGGAACCGGTCTTGCCGCCGATGCGGTAGCCCTCTACGGCGGCATTCTTACCGGTGCCGCCGTCCACCACCTTTTCCAGGATCTCACGGCAGCGCTGGCTGGTCTGTTCACTGATGACCTGCCGCACCTCGGTAGGCTCGGTGTGCTCAATCACATTGCCGTTGGCATCGGTAATCTGGCTGACCACATAGGGCTGCATCAGATGTCCCCCGTTCACCACGGCACAGGCGGCGGTGATGAGCTGAAGAGGCGTCACCTGGAAGCGCTGCCCGAAAGAGGCCACCGCCAGGTCCACGTTGGTAAAGTCCTCCCGGTCCCAGACAATCTGGCCGCCGGAGGATGGCTCCCCCTGCATATCAATGCCGGTAGGTTCCAGAAAGCCAAAATCCTCCAGGTAATCATAGAACTTTTCCGCCTCCAGCCGCTTGCCAATCTCAATAAAAGCCGGGTTGCAGGAATTGGCCACCGCCTTGGCCAGATCCTGGTCCTTGTGACCGCTGCGCTGGGAGCAGCGGATGGGGTCGCCGTTCCACCCCTCCACCTCTGCCACGCCGGTACAATAGAAGTGGTCGCTCTCTGTCACCACGCCCTCCTCCAGGGCGGCTGCCAGCACCATGGACTTAAAAGTGGAGCCCGGCTCGTAGGAGCTGGTTACCGCCTTGTTGGTCCACTGGGTATTGAGCACCTTGCTCTCCGACGCACTCAAAGCCTTTTTGTAGGCCTCATCGGCGGTACAGCCCTCCGCCAGCGCCTTCTGATAGGCCTCCTCCTTGGTATAGCCCCCGTTTTTGATATCTTCCAGATATTGCAGAAGCACCGGGTCACTTACGTCCCAGGGATTGTTCAGATCATAGGTGGGAGAGTTGGCCCAGCCCAGGATGGCCCCGGTGTTGGGGTCCATGACCAGGCAGAAGGCCCCGTCCTGTACGTCAAACTGCTCCACCCCCTCCTGCACCACGCTTTCACAGAAGGACTGAATGGTGGCGTCCAGGGTCAGGGTCAGGTTGTTGCCGTCGGTGGCGTCGTAATAGTCCTCAAAACGGTAGAGCAGCTCGGTACCCACGCCGTCCTTGGCGGTCACCACCCGGCCGGTCTGGCCGGACAGCGCTTCCTCAAACTGGGCCTCGATGCCGTAGGCCCCCACATTGTCGGTATTGGGGTTGACCCAGCCGATCACCTGGGAGGCCAGGCTGTTTTTGGGATAGTAGCGCTTGCTGGTGGGCATGAGGTAAATGCCGTGGGACAGGTGATTGTTGGTGATAAATTCCTGCACCGCATCGGATTCCTCCGGGTCAACCCGCCATTTGATCATCTCATACTGGGTATTTTTCTCCAGGCGCTTGAGGATATCTGCCTCATCCAGCTCCAGGATGGCTGCCAGATTGGAGGCAATGAACTCATTGGTAGGCTCCGGATAGTTGGGTAAGCTCCCTCCGTTTTCCTGAGCATTTTCCACCTTTTCCTGATAGCTCTCCTGGGTCTCATGGATATCTTTGGGGGAGAGCTGCACGTTGTACACCGTGGCGCTCATGGCCAGCACCGTACCGTTACAATCGTAAATGGTACCCCGGTTGGCAGTCACGGTGCTGTCTCTGGTCTGCTGCTTCACCGCCAGATCCTGATAGTAATCATGGTTGCTGATCTGAATATTCCAAAGCTTGAAAAACAACGGAATAAAGGCCAGCAGGCCAAATACCCCCATCAAAATCAGGCTGCGGATCAAAATCACCCGGTTGGCCCGGTGATCCGGTTTCTGGCGGATGATCCGGGTCCCCCTTCTTTTCTGTGCCATATGGGTTCACCTCGCTCGGGTAAAATATCATAGAAGGGCGTAAGAAAATCTCTTTTCTTACGCCCTGTCTTGTGTACAATCCCAGGACGGCGGGGCCGCCCTAAGCGCTTCTCCCATGGCCTGCTGTTGCAGTATATGGCGGGGATCAGCTGAAATATTCCATCACCTGGGTCAGGATAGATTGCAGACCATCTGCGGCATCCTCCAGTCCGGACGCCGTTCCATCCTCGTCAAAGTAAGTCACGCTGTCCGGCTCGGACAGGTCCACATAGATGACCTGTCCGTTCTGGGGTTTTACCATGGTGCCGTTGGTGGTCAGCTGGGTTTCAATGGCGTCCAGATCATAGGCCAGCTCATACTTGGCCCGCAGCTTGGCCTCCTCGGTCTTAAGTCCGGTGAGGTCGGCACGCAGGCCTACCACCTGCTTGGAAATGACCGCCAGCTGCACATAGCTGTACAGCAGCAGCACCGCAAAGACGGCCACCGCCGCAAACCCAACCACCGCAAAGGGAGATACCGCACCTGCCTCCCGTACCCGGATTTTGGGCCGGGCCACCGCGCGCTCCCGGGGCCGCACCTGGGGACGGGGCTGCAAAACCTCCTGCTGCTCCAGCTGCCGGGCCGCAGAACCGTCGTAGACATGATAAGGAACGGTGTCGTGCTTAGAATATTTTCTGCGTTTCACGGCAGATGCCATAGCTGTCCCACTCCATTCTCATTTGTAAAATCGTTCTGTATCCTCCCGGTCAAAGCTTTTCCGCCACCCGCAGCTTGGCGCTGCGGGCCCTTGGGTTTTCCTCCAGCTCTTCCGCTGAGGAGACAATGGGCTTTTTGGTCATCACCTTGATCTGCGGCTGCTTTCCACACACACACACGGGAAAATCCGGCGGACAGGTACAGCCCCGGGCAAACTGGGCCATCCCGTTTTTGACAATCCGATCCTCCAGGGAATGGAAGGAAATGACTGCCAACCGCCCCCCTGCACGGAGCCGGGGGACCGCCTCCTGTATCATCTGATGAACCGCACCCAGCTCGTCATTGACTGCAATGCGGATGGCCTGAAAAGACCGTTTGGCCGGATGCTGCTTTTCCCGCAGGGCAGCCGCCGGCATGGCGCTTTTGATAAGCTCCACCAGCTCCAGAGTGGTTTCCACAGGCCTTCTCTCTCTGGCCCGCACCAAGGCCCCTGCAATGGCAGAGGCGTACCGCTCCTCGCCGTACTGCCACAGGATGCGCCGCAGTTCCTCCTGGGGCCACTGGTTTACCACCGTCCGGGCGGTCAGGGAATCGGACCGGTCCATACGCATGTCCAACGGGGCGTCCGCCATATAGGAAAAGCCCCGGGCAGCGTCGTCCAGCTGGGGAGAAGATACCCCCAGGTCAAAAAGCATCCCATCCACGCCGGACAGATGCAGCCCCTCCAGAATGGCGTCCAGCCGGCAGAAATTGCTGTGGACAAATGTGACCCTGTCCTTCCAGGGGGCAAGCCGCTCCTGGGCGGCGTCCAGGGCTGCCTGATCCCGGTCCACACAGATCAGCCTGCCTGTGGTCAGCCGTTGGGCAATCTCCCGGCTGTGGCCCGCCCGGCCCAGGGTGCCGTCCAGATAAATGCCGTCCGGCCTGATGTTGAGGGCCTGGATACATTCTGCCAGCAAAACCGGCTTGTGGGAAAAGATGATCTCACTCATATCAGAACCCCAGCGCCTCCATACAGGCAGACATTTTCTCCGGTGTCATTTCTTCCTCCTCCTGCGCCCACCAGGTCTGGGCACTCCAGATCTCCGCCCGGTCATGCACCCCCAGGATGACCACATCCTTCTCCAGCCCGGCATACTTGCGCAGCTTCTGGGGGATGACAATACGGCCCTGGCTGTCCGGTTCACACTTCACCGTGTTGGCAAAGAGGGTGCGCATGGCCTTGGACTGGCTCATGGGCAGGGAAGAAAATTTTTCTGTAAACCGATCCCAGGTCTGCTGGGGATAGATGGCCAGACAGGTATCCACGCCCATAGCCAGATAAAAGGAAACCCCCAGCTCTTCCCTTAATTTTGCAGGAAGAAACAGGCGGCCCTTGGCATCCATGCTGTGTTCATAGGTGCCTGTCACCCCCTTCACTTCCCTCCACTTTGGTGTATTTTTGTGGCGTTTTCCACCACACTCCTCCACCGTCTTTTTCAGTATAATGGTTGTGTACCAGAATTGCAATAGTTTTTTCACTCTTTTTGCCTGCAAAACTCCCCTTTTTTCCCTTTAAACCCATTGATTTCAGCACCAAATAAATTTTTTTGACAGTTTTGAGTTGCAGTTTAGGCAGAAAAAGCACCATACCTGCCGGTATGGCAACAAAAAAGTAATCAGTTTTTGCGTTATGTAAATCAATTTATGTTAAGAGAGGTATCTTTCCACAAAATGGAAAAATACCTCTCTCTGTCCTTCTTTTTATTCCATTGCCATGTCGTAGGGCTGACGCCCTCCCTGGCCGCCGCTTCCCCCAGACACCGCCCGGAATCTGGCCCGGGATTTCTTGATCTCGTCATAGGCCTCGGCCACCGCTTCCTCGGTGCGGCGGAGGGCATCCTCACAGTAATCATTGGCCGCCTTGCGCAAATCCCGGCTGCGCTCCTCGGCGGTGCGGATCATCTCATTGGCCTTCTGCCTGGTCTGGGCCAGCAGCTCATTTTCCGATACCATCTGGCGGGCCTGCTCCTCTGCCTGCTTCCGGATCAGCTCAGCCTCCCGCTTGGCAGAGTTGATATACTCCGTCCGGGCCGCCAGCAGCTTTTTGGCTTCGCTCAGCTCCATGGGAAACTGGCCCCGGATTTCATCCAGCAGGTCCAGGGCCTTGTCCCGCTCCAGAATACATTTTTCACTGCTCAAAGGCATATTCTTTGCCTCGTCAATCATCTCATAGAGCATATCCAGCAGTTCTTCCACGCCGGTTGCCATCAAAGGTCCCTCCCGCCATCAATTTTTTGGAGTACGTCCTGTATGATCTCCCGTGGTACAAAGTCGGAGAGATCCGCCCCGTAGCGTGCCATTTCCTTGACCATGCTGGAACTGATGTAGGTATACTTGGCGCTGGAGGGCAAAAACATGGTCTCCAGCCGGGGGTTAAGCTTGCGGTTGATGAGGGCCATTTGCAGCTCATTTTCATAGTCGGACACCGCCCGCAGGCCCTTCACCAGGGTACAGGCCTTTTTCTGCCGGGCATACTCCGCCAGCAGGGTGGTGGAGCAGTCTACCTCCACGTTGGGCAGCTTGGCTACCACCTTGCGGATCAGCTCTACCCGCTCCTCCGGGGTGAACATCCCCCGGTTGATCTTCTCCGAATTGACCAGCACACATACAATCAGCCGGTCAAAGCACACAGCCGCCCGCTTGATGATATTCAGATGCCCCAGGGTGATAGGGTCAAAGCTGCCGGGGTAGATTGCGGTCTTCATATGGGCCTCACATCCTGTCGCCGCCGTTGCGATGGTAAAGGGTCAGCATAATTTTACCATAGCGGTACTGCCTGCCCATATCATAGGGCGGCTCCAGCTCCGGCAGTGTGGCTTCCGCCGGGCTTTCGCAGACTATTATACCATGTTCCGTGATGATGTCAATCTTGGCAATAGCGGCCAGAGCCTGCTCCAGCATCCCGGTGCCATAGGGCGGGTCCAGAAAGACCAGATCAAACCTTTCCCGGCAGCCGGTGAGAAAGGCCAGGTAATCCCCCTGGATCACCTTTGCGTTGTCTGCCAGCCGGGTGTGGGCCAGATTCTCCCGCACCACGGCGGCGGCCTCCTTCCGCACATCCACAAAGGTGCAGCAGGCCGCCCCCCGGGACAATGCTTCAATGCCCATCTGACCGGTACCGGCAAAGAGATCCAGCACCCGCCGGCCCTCAATGTCAAACTGGACAATGTTGAATACCGACTCCTTCACCTTGTCGGTGGTGGGCCGGGTTTCCAGTCCCGGCAGCTCCTTCAGCTTGCGGCCACGGGCCGTTCCGGTAATCACTCTCATGTGGGTGTTTCCCCCTCCTGATGAAAATAGGCATAGACCGCCTGTGCGGTGTTTCTGGGTACCACCTCTGCCAGCTGGGCCTGGGTGGCCGCCTTGATGTTCTTTACACTTTTGAAATGGCGCAGCAGGTCGCTCCGCCGTTTTTCCCCCACGCCTGGAATCTTGTCCAGCACCGAACCCTTCACCCGCTGGTTCTGCTGCTGGCGGTGGAACTCAATGGCAAAGCGGTGGGTCTCCTCCTGAATCTGCCCGATGAGGGAAAAGATGGCCTGATTGCCCTGGATGCCGATCTCCCGCCCCTCCGCAGTTACCAAAGCCCGGGTGCGGTGGCGGTCGTCCTTCACCATACCAAAGACAGGGATGGACAGTCCCAGCGTCTCCAGTACCGTTACCGCTACCCTGGCGTGGGTTTCGCCGCCGTCAATGAGAAGCAGGTCGGGCTTTCCCGCAAACTTCTCGTCCCCCTCCAGGTAGCGCCTGAACCGCCGTGTCAGCACCTGCTCCATGGAGGCATAGTCATCGGGGCCGTCCATATCCTTCAGTTTGAAATGGCGGTAATCCCGTTTCAGCGGCCTGCCGTCCACATAGACCACCATGGAGGCTACAATGTCATCCGCCCCCTGGTTGGAGATGTCATAAGACTCCAGCCGCCGGGGCGGGGTTTCCAGGTCCAGCATACGGCCCAGCAGCTCCATCAGCTTGCTCTGACGCTCTTCCCGGGTGGTCCACCGCTCCACCTCTTCCCGGGCGTTGGTGTTGGCCAGCCGAATCAGGTCCATTTTGGCCCCCCGCTGGGGTGTTACCAGATGCACCCGCCGTCCGGCCTGCTCCGACAGCATCCGGGTCAGCGCCACCTCGTCCTCCAGCTCACAGGGCAGCAGAATCTGTTTGGGCAGGCTGCCCCGTCCGCCATAATACTGCCCTATCAGGGCAGAGAGAATTTCAGAGGGGTCCTCCTCCAGGGGGGTATCCATCAGTTCCCAGTCCTTGGCCGCCAGCTCTCCCTCCATAAAGTGGAGCACTACAAAGCAGCTTTTGGTGGCCTGTCCCAGATGAAAGCCTACCACGTCGGTGTCTGCCAGGGAGCCCGCCACCACCTTCTGCCGCTTACCCAGCAGCTCAATGGCCCGATACCGGTCCCGCAGCTCAGCCGCCTTTTCAAAGCGCAGCTCCTCGGCTGCCAGCTCCATTTCAGCCTTTAACTCGTCTCCTACCTCCTGGAATTTGCCCTCCAGCAGGCGGATGGCCTGGTCGATGGCCTCCCGGTAGCGGCCCTGGTCCATCTCCTTCCGGCAGTAACCGTCACACTGGCCCATATGGTAGTTGAGGCAGGGCCGTTCCTTTCCAATATCCCGGGGGAATTTCCGGCTGCAGGAGGGCAGCCTTAACGCAGCCCGCAATGCATCCACAATATTCTGGGTACTCCCCCGGCTGCCGTAAGGGCCGAAATATCTGGCCCCGTCCTCTGCAACCTTGCCCGCCAGGGAAAAGCGGGGGTACGCCTCCTTGACGGAAAGCCGGATATAGGGATATCCCTTGCCGTCCTTCAGCAAGATGTTGTACCGGGGCTGATGGCGCTTGATGAGGGCATTTTCCAGCACCAGGGCTTCAAACTCCGAGTCGGCCACAATCACGTCAAAGTGGTGGACCTGGCTTACCATGGCCCGGGTCTTTTCGGTGTGGGAGGCCAGGTTGGCAAAGTACTGGCTCACCCGGTTTTTCAGCGCCTTGGCTTTGCCCACATAGATGACCTTATTTTTGTCATCCTGCATGATATAGACCCCCGGCTTCAAGGGCAGGGCATGGGCCTTTTCTTTCAGTTCCTCCAGCGTCATAACAGGTGCAGTATACCCTCCTTTCGCCAGGGTCAAAAAAAGCGCCGCAAATGCGGCGCTTTTTTCTCTCGCTTTGGTCGCTTTACTCAGAGAAATTGGAAGAAATCAGCTCGATGAGAGCCTCCACCGCTTCCTTCTCGTCGGGGCCGTCTGCAATGAGGTTAATGGAAGTCCCCTTGACGATCCCAAGGGAAAGCACACCCAGCAGACTCTTGGCGTTGACCCTGCGCTCATCCTTCTCCACCCAAATGGAGCTTTTGAACTCATTGGCCTTCTGGATGAAGAACGTAGCCGGTCTGGCGTGCAGGCCCACCTGGTTGTTCACAACTGCCTCTTTCATATACATAGCATTTTCCCCCCAAGATGCATTCGCATACTTCGTATTATAGGATAGCAAATTTATCCCAAACCGTCAATGACAAAATGCACAAAATCCGTACAACAATCTTTTTATCTTCAATAATTTGCATACTCATGGAACCTGAACCGGTTATTTTTCCAGTTGTAACCACAGTGCCGTCAGCGCAGTTCGGCGATTGTCACGCCGTCCTCCCCTTCGCCGTAGCGGCCGGGGCGGAAGGATTTGATATAGCGGCTGCGTTTGAGGTGCTCCCGCACCGCCTTGCGCACAGCGCCGGTCCCCTTTCCGTGAATGATGCGCACCTCGTTGAGCTTGCCCAGCACCGCATTGTCCAGAAACAGGTCCAGGGCGCCGATGGCCTCGTCGGTCATCATGCCCCGCAGGTCCACCTCGGGAGAGGCCCCCAGGGAGCGCAGCTTATGCTCTGCCCGGGCCACCACTTTTTTGGCAGATTTGACACTCTCTCCCTCTACCACCCGCACCTCATCCTGCTTGGCGGTAATCTTGAGAATGCCTGCCTGAAGCTGGAGGGAGCCGTCCTTGTTTACCGACAGCACCGTGGCCTGGGTCCCCATCTTGACCAGCTCCACCGTGTCCCCCTTCTGGGCAGGACGGGTGGGGGGCGGAGCAGGCTCCTCCGGCCGCTGGCCCAGCTTGTCCTCTGCCTGGTTGAGCCGGTGGCGCAGACCTGCCCGCTCGTCATTGATCCGCTGCCAGTCCTCTTCCTTCCGTTGGCGGCGGCGCATGTCGTTCAGCTCTTTGAACACCTGGTCGGCTGTGTTCCGGGCCTCCTCCAGAATGGTTCTGGCCTCTGCCTGGGCCTTCTCCACCGCTTTGCGCCGTTCGGCCTCCATCTGGGCTTTATATTCCCGGGATGCCTTGGCTGTCTCCTCCATCTCCCGGCGCAGCCTGGCAGCAGCCTCTTTTTCCCGCTCCATCTCCTGGCGCTGCTCGTCCAGCTGGGTGAGCACGTCCTCAAAGCGCACATTTTCCGCGTCAATGCGGGCGGCAGCTTTTTGGATGATGGCCTTGGGCAGGCCCAGCCGCTCGGAAATGGCAAAGGCGTTGGACTTGCCGGGGATGCCGATGAGCAGCCGGTAGGTGGGGGCCAGAGAGTCCACATCAAACTCGCAGGAGGCGTTTTCCACCCCCGGCGTGGTCATGGCGTGCACGGTCAGCTCGGCGTAGTGGGTGGTGGCGGCCAGCAAAGCCCCCAGCTCCCGGGCCGACTCAATGATGGCGGCAGCCAGAGCGGCACCCTCAATGGGGTCGGTGCCTGCCCCCAGCTCATCAAAGAGAATGAGTGTCTGGTCGTCGGCCTCCTTCAAAATGCCCACAATGTTCACCATGTGGGAAGAAAATGTGGACAAGCTCTGGGCAATGGACTGCTCGTCGCCAATGTCGGAGAGTACCCGGCTGAACACTTTTACACAGCTGTTGTCCCCCACGGGGATGTGGAGGCCGCACTGGGCCATCATGGTCAAAAGGCCGATGGTCTTGAGGGTCACCGTCTTGCCGCCGGTGTTGGGGC